>DASQSC010000279.1:0-9765 GCA_035642555.1 Streptosporangiaceae bacterium
CAAGCTGTTCACGCCGTTGTTGATGGGCAGCGTGTAGGCCTGCCCGTTCAGCTGGAAGGTGCCCTTGGCGATCCGGTTGCCGTACCGGCCGATGGTCTCGCCGAAGTACGGGCCGCCGTTAGCGGTGACCGGCGGGCTGTCCTTCTGGACGTAGTCCTGTAGCGTCTTGAAGCCGAGCACCACGTCGGACCCGGCGCCCTGGCGGCCCGGGATGTCGATCGACTGCACGATGCCGCCGTAGGTGAGGATCCTGACCCGCATGCCCTGGCAGTTCGTGAGGGTGTACCGGAACACGTTCTCGGTCTTGCCGGTGTAGGGCTCGGTGGCCTGGCCGAACGGCTCCTTGCTGACGGTCGGGCTGCCGCAGCCAGCGCCCGATGCCGCGCCCTGCCGCGCGGCGGAGCCCGGGGATCCCGGCGCGAAGGCCATCCCCAGCGTGGCGGCGACGGCCAGCGTAAGGATGCCAACCCCTGCCATCCCCGCGCCTGACCAGCGCCCATTCCGTGTTAGCGCAAACAATGATCTCATCGAGTCCCCCTCCGTTGGGATTCCGCTCTAGGGCATTGTCGGTACCAGCGCAGGCGAAGTCACGCGGTTACGGAAAGAAGCCATGACATTTTGATACTGGCGGCCTTGATCATCATCATTGACAGCGCTAATGATCAAGGGCGCTCGCGGATTTGGCTATGATCACATCTGCTGTCGCCTGTTGAAGCGCCGCAAATTATGATAAACACGCATCAACTATGCCGGGTAAGAGTGCCGCGTCCCCCGCCGCGTGCCCGCGGTGCGCACCGTCGGCCCCGGTGCCCGTGCGGCCGTGCGGCCGGGCCGGTGCGCGGCCGATGCACTACGGCGGGCGGTCGGCCATCCCGGGACCCACTGGGCCGCTCCCGCGGCGGCCCGGGCGCAGGAGACGCGCGCAGGAAACGACGGCGGCGCCCGGGACCGAAAGGTTCGTCACTCGGCGTACATTCGCGCTTCCGCTAAGCGTCATGGAAACGCTTCGTGACCAGACGTTTGCCTCATATCGTCCAGGGAATGACAGCCGCTTTGCGCGGCACGCCCACGCCTCGCTACCGTGGTGTAGAGGGCCCGGGGAAACTGAGTAGAGAACATGTCAGCCCGGGGAAGGCTGACACGGCACCAAAGGTTCCCCGGGCTCCCGGCTGTCCGCCCCCCGGGCGGGCCCTCGCCTCCGCCAAGCTCCGCCGCCCAGAGGTCCTGTGGCCGGAGTCCCGTAGCCGGGAGTCCCGTAGCCGGGAGTCCCGTCGCTTGGGTCCCGTAGCCGGGGGGTCGCGCAGCCGGGTCTCCCTCGCGCACGCCGGGCCGCTAGCCGGGCGGGCCGCTGCCGGGCCGAGGGCCAAGGGCGGCGTCGGTGCCGGGCTCAGCCGGGAGCCGGCCGCCCAGCACGGCCTCGGCGACCGCACGCATCGTCACCCGCCGGTCCATCGAGGTCCGCTGGATCCACCGGAACGCGTCCGGCTCGGACATGCCGTGTTCCGACTGCAGCCGGCCCTTGGCCCGGTCGAGCACCTTGCGCACCTCCAGCCGTTCCTGCAGGGTGCCGACCTCGGATGTGAGCGAGGACAGCTCCTGGAAGCGGCTCACCGCGATCTCGATCGTCGGCACCAGGTCGGCCTTGGTGAACGGCTTGACCAGGTAGGCCATGGCGCCCGCGTCCCGCGCCCGTTCCACCAGTTCACGCTGCGAGAACGCGGTCAGGATCACCACCGGGCAGAGCTGGTCGGCGGCGATCTGCTCGGCCGCCGAGATGCCGTCGAGCACCGGCATCTTGATATCGAAAATGGCCAGATCCGGGCGGAGGCGACCGGCCAGTTCGACCGCCTCGGCGCCGTCCGCGGCCTCCCCGGCGACCTCGTAGCCCTCTTCTTCGAGCATTTCCTTCAGGTCGAGCCGGATTAGCGCCTCATCCTCGGCAATCACGACGCGAACAGGTTTCTGGCTCACGTCTCAAGCCTATCGAAACCGGATAGAGCGCCCCCAGACCTGCCCAGCCAGCGGGGATTCCGGGGCCCGGGGGTTCGCCCCCGCCACGCACCGCGGCCCATGGCCGCCGCTGAGCGGTCGCTGGCCGCCAGGGGCCGCCGGTGACCGGCCGCTGCTGGCCCACCGCGGGTCAGCAGGCAGCCTGAATCGGCGCGTGCCCCGGGTGGTGCTCCCGGTGCCCCGGGTGGGACTCGAACCCACACTGCACGGCTTTTGAGACCGCGGACTCTGCCAGTTGGTCTACCGGGGCGCGACGGGCCGTACGCGAGCCGTATGGCCCGGATCAGCGCTCAATTTACCTGGTTCTGCGCACCCCCCGGAAGCCGCCGCGGCGCGAGCGCCCGGCCAGACCACCGCGGCAGACCCACCGCGGGCAGACCACCGCGGCCAGATCCACCGCGGCGAGACCGCGGCGAGACCGCGGCGACCGCCGCCAGCGTCCGGCCCCCCGGCGTCAGGACCCCCGGCGTCAGGACCCCCGGCGTCAGGAGCCAACAGCGTCGCCGATCCGGTGGACACGCAGCCCGTTGGTCCGGCCGGCGGTGCCCGGCGGGCTGCCGGCCACGATCACCACCAGGTCGCCCCGGTTGCAGCGGCCGATCTCCAGCAGGGCGGCCTCGACCTGGCGGACCATGTCGTCGGTGTGACGCACCCGCGGAACCAGGAACGTCTCAACGCCCCAGGTCAGCGAGAGCTGGCTGCGGGTGGCCGGCTCGGTTGTGAAAGCCAGTAGCGGGATCGGCGACCGGTACCTGGCCAGCCGCCGCCCGGTCTCTCCCGTGAGCGTGAACGCGACCAGCGCCTTTGCCCCGACCTCCGCGCCCACCTCGGTGGCCGCCCTCGCGATGGCCCCGCCGGTGGTGCCCGGCGGCGAGGCCAGCGGCGGGGCGGCGCAGCCGGAATCGTGCTCGGCAGCCGCGACGATGCCTGCCATGGTGGCGACGGCCTCGGCCGGGTACTTGCCCACGCTGGTCTCCGCCGACAGCATGACCGCGTCCGCGCCGTCCAGCACCGCGTTCGCCACGTCCGACACCTCGGCCCGGGTCGGGCGCGGCGCCGACACCATCGACTCCAGCATCTGGGTGGCCACGATCACCGGCTTGGCGAGGTCGCGGGCGAGCCCGACCGCCCGCTTCTGCACCATCGGCACCTGCTCGAGCGGCAGTTCGACGCCCAGGTCTCCCCTGGCCACCATGATCCCGTCGAACGCCTCGGTCACCTCGCCGAGCCGGGACACCGCCTCCGGCTTCTCGATCTTCGCGATCAGCGGCAGCCGGGCGCCGCACGCGTCCATGACCGCCCTGGCCGCGTCGGCGTCGGCCGGCTCGCGCACGAACGAGAGCGCGACCAGGTCCGCCCGCAAGCCCAGCACCCAGCGCAGGTCGGCCTCGTCCTTGCTGGTCAGCGGGGGCGCACTGACCCGGACCCCGGGCAGGTTGAGCCCCTTGTGGTCGGACACGGTGCCGCCGGCCAGCACCCGGGTGCGGACTTGGCTGCCGCCGGCGCTGAGCGTCTCAAGCACCACCCGGCCATCGTCCACCAGGATGCGGTCCCCGGCCCGGACGTCGCCGGGCAGGCCGGCGTAGGTGGTGGATACCAGCCGGGCGTCGCCGGGCACGTCCTCGGTAGTGATCACCAGTTCCTGGCCCGCGGTCAGCGTCGCCGGCCCGTCGGCGAACCGCCCGAGCCGGATCTTGGGACCCTGCAGGTCCGCCAGCACGCCCACGCTGTGCCCGGCGGCGTCGGCCGCGCTGCGCACATCCCGGTAGGCCGCGAGATGGCCGTCCCGGGTGCCGTGGCTCAGGTTGAGCCGGGCGACGTCGAGACCGGCCGCCACCAGCGCCGCGACCCGCTCCGGGCCGGCGGTCGCGGGTCCCAGCGTGGCCACGATCTTCGCCCGGCGCGTCATCACGAGCTCCCCCCGCTTGATGATCAAACGATTGGTGCAGCCCGGTGTTAGCCCGGTGTGCACCGACCGTTTGATCATCTTCTCCCGGGACCATCACACCGTCACGACAAGCAGTGGTCTATACCAATCTAGGGCCCCGGCGGTGAGCATGTGACCTGGGTAACAAAACGTTCACGAAGCATGCATCCCGCCATTACTCCCGCGCATTACCCCGCGGCCAGCCCGCGGCGAGTTAAGATACATCGCGATATTGCGCCGAGGCCGGGGAAGGGGACGCCATGACCGAGCTTGACCACACCCGGGCATCGGACCAGGAGCGGGACGCGGCAGCCGGCCGGCTGCAGGCGGCGTTCGCCGACGGCCGGCTCGACGACCAGGAGTTCGACCAGCGGATGCGCACCGCGCTGACCGCCCGCACCCGCGCCGGCCTGTCCGAGCTGATGAGCGACCTGCCGGACGAGGCGCCGGCCCCGCTGCCGGTCAGCCCAGGGACCCGGCCGGGCCGGTTCGCGGTCACGTTCAAGAGCACGATCCGCCGGGCCGGCCGGTGGGGGGTGCCCGAGCGCTACACCGCCGTGGTCTACAAGGGCCAGGGCTGGCTGGACCTGCGGGCGGCGGAGCTGACCGCGCCCGTCACCACGATCCGGGCGGTCGCCTACAAGTCCCGCATCGGCATCATGGTGCCGCCCGGGGTGCGGGTCGAGACCGGCGGGCTCGGCGTCTCCACCGGCGGGGACGCGGGCAGCCAGCCGCTGGCAGGCTCCGCCCCGGTGGTCCACGTGCAGGGGTTCAGCTACAAGGGCAGCGTCGAGGTGACCAGCCACCCGCCCGAGCGCTGACCGGCCGCGGCCGCGCCCGCACGCGCCCGAAGCCCTTCCGTTCCCGGAACGGGAGCCGTCCGCGGCCGGGCCGCCGCTACGCCAGCGGGCGCGCGGTCGGCGTGATCGGGGCCGGCAGCGTGGTGCCGCCGGTCAGGTACCTGTCCACGGCGGCCGCCGCCGAACGGCCCTCCGAGATCGCCCACACGATCAGCGACTGCCCGCGCCCCATGTCACCGGCGACGAACACGCCGGGCACCGAGGTCGCGTACGAGCCGTCCCTGGCCACGTTCCCGCGCTGGTCGAACTCGACGCCGAGGCCGGTGAGCAGGCCTTCGCGCTCCGCCCCGGTGAACCCCATCGCGAGCAGGACGAGCTCACTGCGCAGATCCCGTTCGGTACCGGGAACCGGCACGAACCGCCCGTCCCGCATCTCCACCTCGACCATGCGCAGTGCCCGCACCCGGCCGGAGCCGTCGGCGAGGAACTCCTGCGTGGACACGGCGTAGACCCGCTCGCCGCCTTCCTCGTGCGCGCCGGAGACGCGGTAGATCATCGGGTAGGTGGGCCATGGCTGCGCGGCGGGCCGCTCGGCGGGCGGGCGCGGCATGATCTCCAGCTGGGTCACCGACGCGGCGCCCTGCCGGTGGGCGGTGCCGAGGCAGTCCGCGCCGGTGTCCCCGCCGCCGATGATCACCACGTGCCTGCCGCGGGCGCTGATCGCCGGCTCGCTGCCATCCCCGGCCGCGACCGCCTGGTTGGCCAGCGGCAGGTACTCCATGGCCTGGTGGATGCCGGCCAGGTCCGCGCCGGGCACCGGCAGCGGCCTGGGCACCGTCGCCCCGCCCGCCAGCACGATCGCGTCATGCTCGGCCCGCAGCTGTGCCGCGGTCACGTCCGCCCCGGCATTGACCCCGCACCGGAACTGCGTGCCCTCGGCCCGCAACTGCTCCAGCCGCCGGTCCAGGTGCCGCTTCTCCAGCTTGAACTCGGGGATCCCGTACCGCAGCAGGCCGCCAGGGGCGTCGGCGCGCTCGTACACCGTGACCGCGTGACCGGCCCGGGTGAGCTGCTGGGCGGTGGCAAGGCCGGCCGGGCCGGACCCGATCACCGCCACCGTCTTGCCGGTGCGCGCGGACGGCGCGGGCGGGCGCGGCCGCACCCAGCCTTCGGCCCAGGCCCGGTTGATGATCTCCACCTCGACCTGCTTGATCGCCACCGGGTCGGAGTTGATGCCGAGCACGCAGGCGCTCTCGCACGGGGCCGGGCACAGCCGCCCGGTGAACTCGGGAAAGTTGTTGGTGGCGTGCAGCCGCTCGGCCGCCTCCGCCCAGTCCTGCCGCCAGACCAGGTCGTTCCACTCCGGGATCAGGTTCCCGAGCGGGCAGCCCTGGTGGCAGAACGGGATCCCGCAGTCCATGCAGCGGCCCGCCTGCCGTTCCAGCCGCGCGGCGCCGAACTCGGCGTAGACCTCGCGCCAGTCCTGGATCCGCACGTCCACCGGCCGGCGGGCGGGCAGCTCACGCGGCGTGGTCAGGAACCCTCGCGGATTACCCATGCCGTTCCTCAGCCTTCGTCACGCAGTCCTCAGCCCCCTCAGCGGTCTCAGCCGTGCGCCGCGGCCATCACGGCCTCGTTGACGTCGCGGCCCTCCTGCTCGGCGCGCCTGGCCGCCTCCAGCACCCGCCGGTAGTCCATCGGCATGACCTTGGTGAACCGGCGCGCCGCCGTCTCCCACCCGGCCAGCAGCCGCATCGCCACCACCGAGCCGGTCTCCTCGGCGTGCCGGGCGATCAGCTCCCGCAGCAGGGCGGTGTCGGCGGCATCGGGTGGTTCCAGGTCGGCCAGCTCGGTGTTGACCCGGCCCGGGTCCGCGTCCAGCAGGTAGGCGACGCCGCCGGACATGCCGGCCGCGAAGTTCCGGCCGGTGCGGCCGAGCACCACCACGGTCCCGCCGGTCATGTACTCGCAGCCGTGGTCGCCGGTGCCCTCGGCGACCGCGGTGGCGCCGGAGTTGCGGACGCAGAACCGCTCTCCCACGATCCCGCGCAGGAACATCTCGCCGCCGGTGGCGCCGTACCCGATCACGTTGCCGGCCACGATCTGCTCCTCGGCCGCGAACGGCGCCGCCGGGTCGGGCGCGACCACCAGCCGCCCGCCGGACAGCCCCTTGCCCAGGTAGTCGTTGGCGTCGCCGGACAGCCGGAGCGTGATGCCGCGGGGCAGGAAGGCGCCGAACGACTGGCCGGCCGACCCGGTGAAGCGGACGCTGATGGTGTCGTCGGGCAGGCCCTTCCCGCCCCACCGCTTCGTCACCTCGTACCCGAGCATCGTTCCCACGGTCCGGTTCACATTCCGAACGGGGAGTTCCAGGGTGACGGGGGTACCGTCCTGGAGTGCCCCCTCGGCGAGCTGTATGAGGGTGTTGTCGAGCGCCCGGTCGAGCCCGTGATCCTGGGCGGTCGTGCGGTGCCGGGCCGCCCCGGGGGGCAGTTCCGGCTGGTACAGCACCGGTGACAGGTCGAGCCCGGCAGCCTTCCAGTGGCCGATGGCGGCGGCGGTGTCGAGCAGGTCCGCCCGGCCGATCGCCTCGTCCAGGCTGCGCAGCCCGAGCGCGGCCAGGTACTCGCGCACCTCCTCGGCGATGAACTCGAAGAAGCTGACCACGAACTCGGGCCTGCCGGTGAACCGCTTGCGCAGCTCGGGGTTCTGGGTGGCCACTCCGACCGGGCAGGTGTCGAGGTGGCAGACGCGCATCATGACGCAGCCGGACACCACCAGCGGCGCGCTGGCGAACCCGAACTCCTCCGCCCCGAGCAGGGCCGCGACGACGACGTCCCGGCCGGTCTTGAGCTGGCCGTCCACCTGGACCGCGATCCGGTCCCGCAGCCCGTTGCGCAGCAGCGTCTGCTGGGTCTCGGCCAGGCCGATCTCCCACGGCGCCCCGGCGTGCTTGATGCTGGTCAGCGGCGCGGCGCCGGTGCCGCCGTCATGGCCGGAGATCAGCACCACATCGGCGTGGGCCTTGGACACGCCCGCCGCCACCGTGCCGACCCCGACCTCGGCCACCAGCTTGACGTGGACCCGGGCGGCCGGGTTGGAGTTCTTCAGGTCGTGGATGAGCTGGGCCAGGTCCTCGATGGAGTAGATGTCGTGGTGCGGCGGCGGCGAGATCAGGCCCACCCCCGGGGTCGAGTACCTGGTCCCCGCGATCCACGGGTAGACCTTGTTACCGGGTAGCTGGCCGCCCTCCCCTGGCTTGGCGCCCTGCGCCATCTTGATCTGCAGGTCGTCGGCGTTGACCAGGTACTCGCTGGTCACCCCGAACCGGCCGCTGGCCACCTGCTTGATTGCCGACCGGCGCAGGTCGCCGCTGGGATCGGGCAGGAACCGGTCCGGGTCCTCGCCGCCCTCGCCGGTGTTGGACTTGCCGCCGAGCCGGTTCATGGCAATGGCCAGCGTCTGGTGCGCCTCGGCCGAGATCGAGCCGTAGGACATCGCCCCGGTGGCGAACCGCCGGACGATGCTCTCGACCGGCTCGACCTCGTCAAGTCCGACCGGCGGGGGGGTCTGGGGGGGGCGTCCCCCCGAGGCGGCAGGCGGGCGGGCTGAGCGCGCCGCTGCGCCCGGCCCGCCCGGGCTCTCGTCGTCCACCCCGCGGATGCGCAGCAGGCCGCGCAACGTCATGAGCCGGGCGGAGGAGTCGTCGACCAGCCGGGTGTACTCCTTGAAGATCTCGTACCGGCGGGTCCTGGTCGCGTGCTGCAGCTTGAACACCGTCTGCGGGTCGAACAGGTGCGGCTCGCCTTCCCGCCGCCACTGGTACTCGCCGCCGGTCTCCAGCCGCCGGTGCGCCGGGGCGGCCCCGCGAGGCGGGTAGGCGCGGGCGTGCCGGGCGGCCGCCTCGGCCGCGATCACGTCGAAGCCGACCCCGCCGAGCCGGGACGTGGTGCCGGCGAAGCAGGAGCCGATCACCTCCGGGCCGAGCCCGACCGCCTCGAAGATCTGCGCGCCGGTGTAGGACGCGACGGTGGACACGCCCATCTTGGACATGATCTTGAGCAGGCCCTTGCCCAGTGACTTGATCAGGTTGGCAGCCGCCTGCTCGGCCGTCAGGCCGGTCAGCACCCCGCCTCGCACCAGGTCCTGCACGGACTCGAGGGCCAGCCACGGGTTGACGGCGGCGGCGCCGTAGCCGGCCAGCAGCGCGATGTGGTGGGCCTCCCTGGCGTCCCCGCACTCGACGATCAGGCCTGCCCTGGTCCGGGTCCGTTCCTTGATCAGGTGGTGGTGGACCGCGCCGGTGAGCAGCAGCGACGGGATCGGGGCGAGGCCCGGGCCGGCGGGGCCGGCGCTGCCGCGGTCGGACAGCACGATGATGCGGGCGCCGCCGGCGATGGCGGCCGACACCTCGGCGCAGATCTGCTCCAGCCGGCGGCGCAGCCCTTCCCCGCCGCCGGCCGCCTCGTACCGGCCGTCGACCACGTGCGAGGCGAAACCGGGCAGGTCGCCGTCATCGTTGATGTGGATGATCTTCGCCAGGTCGCTGTCGCTGAGCACCGGGTACGGCAGCACGATCTGGCGGCAGGAGGCTGGTCCCGGCTCCAGCAGGTTCCATTCCGGGCCGGTGGACGACGACAGGGAGGTGACCAGCTCTTCCCGGATGGCGTCCAGCGGCGGGTTGGTGACCTGGGCGAACAGCTGGGTGAAATAGTCGAACAGCAGCCGCGGGCGGTCCGACAGCACCGCGACCGGGGTGTCGGTACCCATCGACCCCACCGGCTCGGCCCCGGCCGTGGCCATGGGGCCGAGCAGCACCCGCAGCTCCTCCTCCGAGTAGCCGAACAGCTGCTGCTGGCGGGTGAGCTCGTCGCTGCCCGGCAGCTCCCGTTCCCGCGACGGCAGCGTGTCCAGGTGCAGCAGCCCCGCGTGCAGCCACTCGCCGTACGGCAGCTGGGCCGCCAGCTCGGCCTTGACCTCGGAGTCCTCGACGATCCGGTGGCTGCCGGTGTCGGCCAGGAAGATCCG
>DASQSC010000280.1:0-5728 GCA_035642555.1 Streptosporangiaceae bacterium
CGGGCGGCCGCGGAGGGCCCGGGTCAGCCTGGGCCGGCGGAGGCGGCGGCGCCGCCCGGGCCCGCCAGCGAGCGCGCCTGACCGAGCCAGGCTTCCGGGCCCGCCGCCGGCAGGCTGCCGCGCAGCGGCGCCCAGTAATCCGGGTCCGGGACGGCCTCGGCCGTCAGCCGGGCGCCGTCCCGCCAGGCGGCGCCGAACGACAGCCGCCACGAGTGCAGCAGCGCCCGCGGCGCTCCAGGACTGGCAGCCCCGAACAACGGGTCACCTTCGACCGGGTGGCCGATCCAGGCCAGGTGCACCCGGATCTGGTGGCGCCGGCCGGTCACCGGCCACACCACCAGCAGCGCCCGGCTGTCGTCCTGCCACAGCCGCGCGAACGTGGTCACCGACGGGTAGCTGCGCACGTGGCCGAACACGGCGTCCGCCGGCACGCTCCAGGACCCGGCCTCACTGCCACCCCCGGCCGCGCCGGCCTCACCGGCCTGCCCGGCCTGCCCGGCCACGATGCTGGCGCGCGGGGCCGCGACCCGGACCCGGTTCTTGCGGCCGGTGCTGAGCGGCAGGTCGATGGTGCCCCGGGCGGGCAGGCCGCCCGGGCTGACGATGGCGAGGTAAGCCCTGCCCGCGGTCCGGCGGGCGAACTGCCGGGTGAGATCCCCGTGCCAGCGCAGTTCCCTGGCCAGCAGCACCGCCCCGGACACCGGCTTGTCGATGCGGTGCACCGGGAACAGTTGCTCCCCGGCGGCCGCCGCCAGCCGGACCAGGTCGGTCCCGTGCCGCTCGCCCATAACCGAGATCCCGGCCGGCTTGCTGATCACCAGCACGGCCTCGTCCGCCATCACCACGCGGCCGGCCCGCAGCTCGGCCCAGTCGGTCACCTGGCAGCCTCCCCGTTCCCTCGTCATCCCGGCCCCGGACGTGGCGCTGCGTGCCCGGTGGCGGTCACCAGCTTCCCGCGCCACCCCAGGCCGGGCACAATCGGCACTGCGGGCAGGCAACGGGCAGGTGTGCGATGCGGAACTTTACCCCTGAGCAGGCAGGGCCGCGCGGGGCGCCGGTGGTGACGGCCGACCCGTTCAGCGACGAGTTCCTGGCCGATCCGTTCCCCGGGCACGCCGAGCTGCGGGAGGCCGGGCCGGTGGTCTGGCTGGAGCGCTACCAGGTCTGGGGCATGGCCAGGCACGCCGAGGTGCAGGCGGCGCTGCGCGACCACGAGACCTTCTGCTCGTCATCCGGGGTGGGGCTGAGCGACTTCCGCAAGGAGAAGCCGTGGCGGCCGCCCAGCCTGCTGCTGGAGGCCGACCCGCCGGAGCACTCGCGGGCGCGCCGGGCGGTGGCCAGGGCGCTGTCCCCGGTTACCGTGCGCAACCTGCGGGCGGGCTTCGCCGCCGAAGCTGACCGGCTGGTCACCGAGCTGCTGGCGCGGGGCACCGTGGACGGCGTGACCGACATCGCGGAGGAGTTCCCGCTGCGGGTGTTCCCGCCCGCGGTCGGGCTGACCGGCGACTGCCGCGAGCAGCTGCTGGCCTACGGGGACATGGCGTTCAACGCCTTCGGCCCCCGCAACCACCTGCTGGCCCGGTCGACCGCGCGGATGGAAGGGGTGGTGCCCTGGATCGCCGCCCACTGCACCAGGGAGGCCCTGGCGCCGGGCGGGTTCGGCGCCCGCATCTACGACAGCGCGGACGAGGGGTCGATCACCGAGGACGAAGCCGGGCTGCTGGTGCGCTCGCTGCTCACGGCCGGGGTGGACACCACCGTGGTCACCCTCGGCTGCGCGCTGGACTGCCTCGCCCGTGACCCGGGCCAGTGGCAGCTGCTGCGCGATGACCCGTCGCTGGCGGGCGCCGCGTTCGAGGAGACGCTCAGGTACGGGTCCCCGGTGCAGACGTTCTTCCGCACCACCACCCGGCCAGTGGCGGCGGGCGGGATCACCCTCGGCGCGGGGGAGAAGGTGCTGCTGTTCCTGGCGGCGGCGAACCGCGACCCGCGCCGGTGGGAGGACCCGGACCGGTTCGACATCCGGCGGCGGGCGGCCGGCCATGTCGGGTTCGGCTACGGGGTCCACGCCTGCGTCGGGGCGGCGCTGTCGCGGGTGGAGGGCGAGGAACTGCTGGCGGCGCTGGCCCGGCGGGTGGCGGCGCTGGCCCCGGCGGGGGAGCCGGTGCGCCGGCTCAACAACACCCTGAGCGGGTTCGCTTCGCTGCCGCTGGCGCTCACCCCGGCGCCGTAGCGCTCGGCCGCGGCGCCGGGGCCTGCCAGCCGAGCCGGTCCGCCGCCATGATGGCCGCTCCCCGGGCGCCGGCCATGTCCAGGTCCGGCACCAGCGCGAACGTCGCTAGCGGGCGCTGCTCGTCGAGCAGGGCGGTGTGCTCGCGGACGGCGGTGAGGAACCAGTCGCGGAAGCTGGGCGCCGCCTCGACCACGCCGCCGCCGAGGAAGTACGCGTGCGGGTCGGTGAGGCTGGCAGCCACCGTGAAGAGCCTGCCGAGCGCCATGGCCTGCTGCCGGAAGATCTGCAGCGCCAGCTCGTCCCCGGCGCAGGCCAGCTCCCGCACCATGAGCGCCGCCTGGTGCGGCGAGGCGGCGTGGTGCAGCGGATGGCCGGGGTAGGCGTCCAGCCAGTAGGGCAGCAGGTTCTTCTCGATCCCGGTCACCGACGCGATGCTCTCGCCGTCGCCGGACAGCCCGCAGTTGCAGCGGGGCATCGGCTGCCCGTCCGCCAGCAGCCCGTCGACCGGGATCCGCAGGTGCCCGAACTCCCCGGCCATCCCGGCGGCGCCGCTGACCACCCGCCCCCGCTCGACCACGCCGCCGCCGAGGCCGGTCCCGACGATCAGTGCGACCGACGACCGCTGCCCCGCCTCCGGCCCGAAGTGGGCGTGGTGCGCGTACAGCGCCGCCGCGTTCGCGTCGTTGGCGTAGCTGACCGGCAGGCCGAGCCGTGCCTCGAGGGCGCCCCGGACGTCAAAGCCGCGCCAGCGCGGATCGACGAGGTTCACCCCGCCCCGGACCGAGATCACCCCGTCCGCGCTGGCGGGACCCGGCGTGTCCAGGCCCACCGCGCGCACCGCGGACGGCGGCACCCCGGTCAGCGCCAGCACGTTCGCCAGCGCCGCGGCGAGCGCGCCGATTCCGGCCTCCGGCCCGCCCGCGACCTGGCTCGGGGTCTCGACCAGCCGGTCCGCCAGGAACCGCCCGGCCGAGTCCAGCAACGTCGCGTTGATGGCCGTGCCGCCGCTGTCGAGGCCGGCCACCACCTCCCGGCTCTCATCCCGCATGCCCGCCTCCTCACCGCCATGCAGCAGCGTACGGCCTACCTGGTCCACGCCCTGGTGCCGCGGGATGCCGACAGCAGCGCGGCCACTGCCATGAACCCCATCGACGCGTAGAACGCCGCGTGCAGCCCGCTGGTGAACGCGGCTGCCAGGGTTCCGCGCAGGGTGGCGGACCCGACGAAGATCGCGAAGGCGAGGCCGCGCGAGATCGACCGGGACGCGATGAGGATGGCGACCGCGAATGAGAACACCATCCCGATGTTCGAGAACGTCCGCAGCATCCCGGATGAGATGCCGAACACCTCCGGCGGCGACGCCTTCATCACCGCGGCACTGTTGGCGGGGAAGAACATGCTCGCGCCCAGGCCGTTGACCAGGCTGGCCACCACGACCAGCCACAGCCCCGAGGTGATCGTGAGCTGCGCGTAGATGATCAGCGCGACCACCTCGATGGCCAGGCCGGTGGTGGCCGGGATCACCGGGCCTACCCGGTCGGCCAGCCGGCCGGCCAGCGGGCCGACCGCCGAGCCGATCACGTAGCCGGGCACCAGCAGCAGCGAGGCGTGCAGCGGGGTCAGGCCGCGCGGCCCCTGCAAGTACATGATCACCAGGAACAGCACCGCGAAGTTGGCCAGCGCCTGGAAGAACGACGCGAGCAGGGACGGTGCCAGCACCGGCGCCCGCAGCAGCGACAGCCGCAGCATCGGCTCGGCCTGCCGCTGCTCGGCCACGACGAAGGCGGCGAGGAACACCAGGCCGCCGATCAGGAACCCGGCGGTGACGCCGTCCAGCGCGGTCGTGGCCAGCCGGGTGATCGCCCACAGCACCCCGAACAGCCCGAGGCCCAGCGTGACCATGCCGGCGATGTCGAACCGGTGCTGCCGCCGGGTCCCGCGCTCATGCAGCACCCGGAGCGCGAGCAGCAGCGCCGTCACCCCGATCGGCACGTTGATCCAGAAGATCCACGGCCACGACACGTACGTCACGAGCACCCCGCCGAGCACGATGCCGAGCACCGCGCCGACGCTCCAGCCGACCCCGTTGTAGCCGTAGGCGCGGCCCCGGCGCTCGGGCGGGAAGATGTCAGCGATGACCGCGCCGCTGTTGGCGGTCACGAACGCGCCGCCGATGCCCTGCAGCACCCGGAAGCCGATGATCGACGCCTCGTTCCAGGCCAGCGCGCACAGCAGCGACCCGAGCACGAACACAGCGAAGCCGGCCTCGTACATCCGCACCCGGCCGTACATGTCCCCGAGCCGGCCGACCTGGGTGGCCAGCAGAGTGATCACCAGCAGGTAGCCGATCACCACCCAGACCACCGAGGTGATCGCCACGTGCAGGCTGCGCTCGATCTCGGGCAGGGCGAGCACCACGATCGTGGTGTCCACCGCCGTGATCAGCACCCCGGTCATGATCACGATCATCGCGGGGACGGTGCCGGCCGGCAGCCGGCCCTTTTCCGCTGCCTGTCCGGTGGCCGGGGCGCGCGTCATAGCCGCACGCTACCGTGGGCATGCTCAGCGCCGGAGGGGAGGCACTTCATGACCGAGGGGCTTGGCGACGATCCGCGGATCGGCCTGACCGTCACGCACCGGCGGTACGTGGCCGCCGGTGAGGCCCGCTACGGCGGGCGGCTGGTGGACGGCGCGTTCGTGCTGGGCCTGTTCGGGGACGTCGGCACTGAGCTCGCCATCCGGCTCGACCGGGACGAGGGACTGCTCGCCTCCTACTCCGAGGTGCAGTTCCTGGCCCCGGTGCGGGCCGGCGACGTGATCGAGGTGACGGCCGCGGTGACGCGGATCGGGCACCGCAGCCGCGAGATCGCGTTCCAGGCCCGCGTCACCTGCCGGGCCGACCCCCACGGCGGCGAGTCGGCCGCCCTGGTCCTGGACGAGCCCCTGGTCGTGGTGACCGCCACCGGCACCGTGGTGGTCCCGAACGCGGCCGGCTGATCCCGCCGTGGCGGGCCGGTAACGGCATCACTCAGCCCGCGCCGCGCGGATCGCTGTTATCGAACGGGCGAGCCAGGGCGGGAACTCGCCGCCGTGCACCTCGATGACATGCGCCACGGCCCGCGCTGCCGCGCAACTTCCGGGAGTCGCACGCTATTGCCTTTAACTAGAAAATGACTGTAGCGTTCAGTTAAGAGGAACTCCCGGGAAGGTGGTAGGCCCATGACGGTGGCTTCGCAGGCGGCCGGGGCCGGGGCGCGGAAGTGGTGGGCGCTGGCCGGGCTGTCGCTCGGGGTGCTGGCCGTGGGACTGGACGCGACCGTGCTGAGCGTGGCGCTGCCCACCCTGGCGGGGTCACTGCACGCGTCCGCCAGCGACCTGCAGTGGTTCGTCTCCTCGTACACGCTGGCGCTGGCGGTGGCGCTGCTGCCGGGCGGCCTGCTGGGGGACCGGTTCGGCCGCAAGAAGGTCATGCTGGTCGTGCTGGCGGCGTTCGGC
>DASQSC010000281.1:0-8228 GCA_035642555.1 Streptosporangiaceae bacterium
CCCGCGACCGCGATCAGGCCCGCGGCCCTGGCCACCGCGTTGTTGACGCCGCTGGCCACGCCGGCGTGCCGGACCTCGGCGCTGGCCAGGACGGTGGCGGTGAGCGGCGCGACCGTGGCGGACAGGCCGAGCCCGAACAGCACCACCCCCGGCAGCACGTCCGGCAGGTACGAGGCATGGGGCCCGGCCCGGGTGAGCAGCAGCAGTCCGGCCCCGGCGACCAGCGGGCCGATGGTCATCAGCCAGCGGGGCCCGAACCGCTGCGCGAGCGTCCCGGCCCGGGCGGACAGCAGCAGCAGCAGCGCGGTGGAGGGCAGCAGCGAGATCCCCGCGGCCAGCGGCGAGAATCCCGCCACCACCTGGAGATCGAGCACCAGCAGGAAGAGCATGCCGCTGAGCGCGCCGTAGACCAGGAACGTCGCCACGTTGACCGCCGTGAACTGGCGGGAGGCGAACACGTCCAGCGGCACCATCGGCGGCACCGGGTCCGGCCGGCGGCTGCGCCGCCGCTCCACCACCACGAACGCCGCCCCGGCCAGCACCCCGGCTCCCCCGGTCAGCGCCGCCCGGGGCAGCGGGTGCGCGGGCGCCTCGATCAGCGCGTCGGTGATCCCGGCCAGGGCCAGCGCCGCCAGCACGGCGCCGGCCACATCGAACCTGCCGCGGGCGCCGGGGTCGCTGCTCTCGGGCACGTGCCGCACCGAGACCGCGATCACCAGCGCCGCCAGCGGCAGGTTGAGCAGGAAGATCCAGCGCCACCCGGCGGCGCCGACGATCCAGCCGCCCAGGAACGGCCCGACCGCGGTCGCGACCCCGCCGAGCCCGGACCAGGCGCCGATGGCCCGCGGCCGGTCGCCGGCGCGGTACGTCGCCTGCATGATCGCCAGCGAGCCGGGGGTGAGCAACGCGCCGCCGATCCCCTGCAGCGCCCTGGCCACGATGAGCACGCCGATCCCCGGCGCCGCTCCGCACAGGGCGGAGGCGATGGCGAACCAGGTCACGCCGATCACGAACACCCGGCGGCGGCCGAGCCGGTCCCCGAGCGAGCCCCCGAGCAGGATCAGCCCGGCCAGGGTGAGCGTGTAGGCGGTGACCGTCCACTGCAGCCCGGCCAGGGACGTGTGGAGCTGCCTCCCGATGGTGGGCAGGGCCACGTTGACCACGGTGGAGTCGAGCAGGGCCATGCTCGACCCGAGCACGGCGGCGGTCAGTACCCAGCGCCCGGTCGCGCTGCGGAGCCGGATCCCGCCCGGCGCGGCGTCCAGCGTGGTCATGTCACGATCGTCTCAT
Source organism: Streptosporangiaceae bacterium (assembly GCA_035642555.1). GTDB lineage: Bacteria > Actinomycetota > Actinomycetes > Streptosporangiales > Streptosporangiaceae > JAIRTY01. The sequence goes on from DASQSC010000281.1 coordinate 1,291, forward strand.
CGCCCGCAGGCAGCCTGTCCCCCGGCGGGCCCCGGCCCGCTGCGGTTCGTGCGGTAGCGTGCCACCCGAGCGGCGGCGGGGCCGGGCGCGCCGCCCGGTGCGGAGGGATGCCCATGCGCTACCTGGTGCGGCAGAAGATGTTCTCGATCGGCGACGACTTCTGGGTCACCGACGAGCAGGGCAACCATGCCTTCCTGGTGGACGGGAAGGTGATGCGGCTGCGGGAGACGCTTGAGCTCAAGGACCCGTCCGGGGCCGTGCTCGCGACCGTGCGGAAGAAGCTGCTCGCGATGCGCGACACGATGGAGATCGAACGCGACGGCCAGGTGCTCGCCACCGTCAGGAAGGCGATGTTCTCCCCGCTGCACCACCGGTCCGCCATCGAGCTGGCCGGCGGCGGCCAGCTGGAGGCGGCCGGGAACCTCTTCGACCTGGAATTCGAGATCCGGGCGGGCGACCGGGCGGTGGCCCGGGTCTCCCGCTCATGGTGGCGGATGCGCGACACCTATGGCGTGGAGGTCGCGCCCGGCGAGGACGACGCGCTGATGATCGCCATCGCCGTCTGCCTCGACCGGATTCACCACGACGAGCAGCAAGAGCACTAAACAATTCCTGGCAAAGTCGGATTAAGTCAGCCAGATAGTGGTATTTGTTGGATCCTCGCGCTGAGGCTGGCCCCCTGATAGCCCGCCTGAGCAGCCGGGGCGGGCCGCCAGCTGGCCGGCCCGGGGCGATAGGAGGTTCCAGTGAATGCCGCGCGTTTAGTGTCGATCTTGCTCATCATCTGGCTGGCCATAGGCGCGATCGCGGCAGGCCAGCGCCACTATTACACCCAGTCCAAGGAGAACTGCGCCGGGGCAGGCACGATCGTGGTGACCATCCTCGCCGGGCCGCTCAACTACGTCGGCGCGAACCCCAAGGTTTCCTGCCACGTACCGCAGCCGAGCAAATAGCCGAGGGGCTAAAAAGACCTTTTGAGGGTAGTGGCGGGATATGTCGGAAATGAGCACGGGCGAAGCGGGCACCGGCGGAATCGACATGAACGAGGCCGCCCGGCAGCTTAAGCAAGCAGCCCATGACGCGCAAGTGGCATTTGACTGCCTGGGCCTCGGCGAACTTGACCGTGCCCAGACCCACGCCATCACCGCACGCGCCGCGGCCGATGCTGCCGAAACCATCCTGCGAGCGGCCCTGGCGAAGGGGCCTTCCGCGGGCGGGAGCAGCCCTCACCGGTAGCACGCGTCCTAGCGGACCAGCAGGATCCAGACCGGGCCGCGGGCGAACGTCATCGGCTGCCCGGACCTGGTCGTGAACGTGGTCCCGCCGTGCACGTGCGGGCGGGACCAGCGCGCCCGGTAGGCACGGCCGTTACGCAGCACGGTCGCGCTGCCGTTCCCGGTGGACACCGCGTAGGGCGGGCGGCTGCCGTACTCGATGAACCTGGACGTGATGATCCTGGTGTGCTGGATCACCACGGTTGCCGCGCCGAGCTGCCGCCCGCTGGTGGTGCGGGCGCGCTTGCCGTCGATCCGCACCAGCCACCGGCCCCGCCGCCTGGACCAGGTGAACCGGTAGGACGCGGACGGGAACGAGGCCGAACGGGACACGGCGTGGTGGCCGCCTGCCGGCGGCGGCCCGAAGCGGAACCCGATGTCGCGCGCTTTGCTCGCGTGCCGCGCCTCGGCCAGCAGCCGCCGGGTGCGGGCGTAGAGGTTGTACGGCGCGATCCGGCGGTTGTCCCGGTAGTAGCCGCCGACCCTTCCCGCGTACAGGTTCACGATCCTGGCGTGCCGGGCGATGTAGGGCAGCAGCACCGGCGTCGCCCCGGAGTACGCGAGCGCGGGCCGGCCGTACTGCTTCAGCAGCGCGAGGTCGTCTTCCCTCGCGCTGCGCACCGGGCCCACCACGGGCGGGAAGTGTGACGAGAAGATCGCCATGAACCGGGTCAGCCCGCCCTCGACCGGGATCACGTACACGATGTCCGCCTTGCCGAGCCCGGTCTGCGGCCGGGCCAGCACGTAGTTGTCGATCTTCACTGCGAGCACCCGGTGCAGTGACTTCACCCGCTCGCCGGTGAACGGCGAGCGGAGCGGCCCGCGCGAATGCGACGGCGAGGGCGCCGGGGACGGCGGGGCCAGGGCCGCGCGCCGCGGTGAGCCGCCGCCGAATGCCAGCACCAGGCCGATCACCAGGCCGGCGACGAGCAGGACGGCAGACGCCACGGCGGCGATCCGCTTGCCGGTCCAGACCATGACCCATCCTCCAGGGGACCCGCGCCCGGGTAGCGCGATTAGTCCCTCCTACCCCGGTTTACCCCATTGCGGAACGTGCCTGCCTAGGCCGGAGGGCCCGGTCAGGCTGCCGGTGGTCACGGATCCCCAGCGCCGCGGGGGATTGCGCGAGCCCGCCGCGCTGCCGCCGCCACCTGCATTCCGGCGGCCCTGTCATCCTGGCACGGTATTTTGCCCGACATGTAGGTCTTTGCTGGGCGGCGGCCGCGCCCTCGCCGCGCCCCCGAGCGGCCCGCCGTGACAGGCTAATGACTGCAGGGCGGGCCGACGGCCCGGCGCGGGCGAGCGAGGAGGCGCAATGGAGGCGATGCCGGAAGACTGGGAACGGGCGGTGGCCGTGGTCGCCCATCCCGACGACCTCGAGTACGGCATGGCCGCCGCCATTGCCCGGTGGACGGGCCAGGGCAAGCAGGTCGCCTACGTGCTCGCGACCAAGGGGGAAGCCGGCATCGAGGGCATGCCCCCGGGCCAGACCGCGCCGCTGCGGCAAGAGGAGGAGCGCCGCAGTGCCGGCGTGGCCGGGGTGTCGGTGGTGGAGTTCCTCGATCACCCGGACGGCCTGGTCGAGTACGGCGTGCCGCTGCGCCGGGACCTGGCGGCGGCGATCCGCCGCCACCGCCCGGACGTGGTCATCACCATGAACTTCGACCTCACCTGGGGCGAGGACGGCCCGGTCAACCACGCCGACCACCGGGCGGTCGGGCTGGCCGCGATCGACGCCAGCCGGGACGCGGCGAACTCCTGGCTGTTCCCGGACGCGGGCGAGGCCTGGCACGGCATCAAGGCCGTCTACGTGGCCGGCGTCCTCGAACCGACCCACTTCGTCGACGTCACCGGCACCATCGAGGCCGGGATCGCCTCGCTCCGCGAGCACAAGGTCTACCTCGAAGGGCTCGGCCGCGACTTCGACCCGGACGAGTTCCTGCGCAACATGGCCGGGTACGTCGGGCTGGCGGCCGGCTGCGAGTACGCGGTCGGGCTGCGGCGCTACCCGGCCGGCTGAGCGCGGCCCGCCCTAACCCACCGGCCAGGTGTGGACCGGCTGGTTGGTGCGCATCAGCTCGAGATAGCTGGCCGTCATCTCGCGCAGCGCGGCGCCGCGCCCCAGCCGGTGCCGGGCCTGCAGCGCGTGCACCGTGTCGGCCTGCCAGGTCGCTCCGGTGCGGCCGATCAGGCACCGCTGCTCGATCACTCTCAGCAGCCGGTCGGCGTCGGCGGCATGGATGCCCCGGTTCGTCAGGCCGTCCCTGGCCATCGGCAGCAGCCGCCGCAGGGTCAGCTCGGCGGCTGGCACCTCGCCCAGGCCCGGCCAGTACAGCCGGGAGTCCATCCCGCGGCGGGCGGCTTCCATCAGGTTGTCCTGGGCGGCCGTGAACGACATCTGGGTCCAGATCGGCCGCTCGGCCTCGGCCAGGGTGTGGACCAGCCCGTAGTAGAAGGCGGTGTTGGCCAGGATGTCGGCGACCGTCGGCCCGGCCGGCAGCACCCGGTTCTCGACCCGCAGGTGCGGCTCGCCGTCGTCGACCGCGTAGACCGGCCGGTTCCACCGCCAGATGGTGCCGTTGTGCAGCGACAGCTCGGCGAGCCCGGGAGTCGTGCCCACCTCGAGCTCTGCCACCGGGTCCGCGTCCCCGACCAGCGGCAGCAGCGCCGGGAAGTACCGGAGGTTCTCCTCGAACAGGTCGAACACCGAGGTGATCCAGCGTTCCCCGAACCAGACCCGGGGCCGGACCCGCTGCATCTGCAGCTCTTCCGACCGGGTGTCGGTGGACTGCTGGAACAGCGCGATCCTGGTCTCCGCCCACAGCTCGCGCCCGAACAGGAACGGCGAGTTCGCGCCGACCGCGATCTGCACCCCGGCCACCGCCTGGGCGGCGTTCCAGTAGCTCCCGAACTCCTCCGGGCTGACCTGCAGATGGCACTGGACGCTGGTGCCCGCTGCTTCGGCCATAATGCTGCCCAGGTGGGTCAGCAGCCGTTCCTGCCCGTCGATGGACAGCCGGACGTCCTCCCCGCGGGCCGCGCAGATCTGCTCGTTCAGCAGCCGGTAGCGCGAGTTCGGCGTCATCGCCTCGGTGGTGGCGTCCTGTTCGGTCAGCGTGGGCAGGATCCCGATCATCGCCAGCCGGGCGCCGGCCTCCCGGGCGCGGCTGTCGGCGTGCTCCACCCGGCCGGTCAGGTCACGCTCGAGCCCGGCCAGCGTGTCGCCGGACAGCGGTCGCGGGGCGAGGTTCACCTCGAGGTTGTACTGGCCCAGTTCCGGTGCCCAGTCCTGGTCGGCGATCGCGGCCAGCACCTGCTCGTTGCGCATGGCCGGGCGGCAGTCGCCGCCGACGAGGTCGAACTCGATCTCCAGGCCGACCTGCTGCGGGCCTTCCTTGAACCGGGACTCGCGCAGCATCCGGTCCAAGACGTCGAGGCATCTGCGTACCTTGTCGCGGTAGAGTCGCCGGTCGGCCTGGCTCACGCGGATTTCAGGTACGTCCCTGCCCATGCGGCCCTCCACGTAGCGGCCGTCAACGGTCCCCTTCGCAGCGGCCTTGCGGTCTCCCCATCACAGATTGACATGCGACGCGGGACGTGACTAGACCGGGCGTTTCCGTATCTAACAGGGATTCAGATGCGCTTTCAGCGATCGAGGGGACATTGGCGCGCGGCGGAGCGGCCGCCGGGCCTGGCCGGGCCGGCGAGCATATGCCGGCGGCGGGGGGAGAGCCCGGCCCGGGGACCTGGGGCAGGCGCACGCTCACGCGCGGTCACCGCGGTCGCGGTCAGCGCCGGAGCGGCGTTCCCCGGGCCGGGCACTGGTGCTACTGCTTGTGCTGGCGGCCCTTCCGCGACCGGGCCTTGCTGGTCCGGCTGGTCACCGCGAACGCGACCGCACCCATAACCGTCACCGCCAGCGCAAGTTTCCACCACTTCATCCGTGATCCCCCCGTCCGTGACGTTGCGGCGCCTCATCATGCGCCGCACCCAAGTCAGGTCATTACCCGCCTGGTGGCCCCGTTAGCCCTGATCGCGCCCTCGGGCAGGGCTCGTGAAACTTCCGCCCGACCCGTCCGTCCCCGGGCGGCCGCGCCGGGCCGCCGGCCCGCCGCGGCGGCCGGTGCCATGATGGGGCGGTGACGATATCGGTAGATGCTCTCGTCAGCTACGTGGAACGGGCCGTGGACGACATGGCCGGGATCGTCGGCGGCCTCGGCGACGACCTGGCGGGCCAGCGGCCGTCCCTGCCCGGCGCGAACACGCCCTACCAGATCCTGCGGCATTGCCTCGGGGTCATGGAGTACTGGGGCGGGGCCGTGGTGGCCGGGCGCGAGGTGCAGCGGGACCGGGACGCGGAGTTCCGCGCCGCCGGGCCGGTGGCCGGGCTGATCGCTGCCGCCGGGGAAGCGAAGATCCGGTTCCGGGCCGACGCCGCGCAGGCCCAGCCGGGCGGCCCGCCCCGCGCCAGCCACCCGTCCGCCGCCAGCAAGGGACTGGAGCTGACCTCCCAGGGCCATGCCCTGCTGCACGTGCTGGAGGAGGTCTGCCAGCATCTCGGCCAGCTGGAGCTCACCCGCGACCTGCTCCGCGCCGGCTGAGCCGCCGCCCGGGTAAGGACGGCCGCCCGGGGGCGATTCCGGCGGTCAGCCGGCGGCGACGGCGGCGGCCATCCGGCGCACTGCCTCCGCCACCAGGTCCGGTGAGGTGCCGAGGTTGAGGCGGGCGAAGCCGCGGCCGGCCGGGCCGAAATCCGGGCCGGGGGTGAGCGCCACCCGGCCCCGGGCGAGGAACGCCGCCGCCGGGTCGTCGCCGAGCCCCAGCTCCCGGCAGTCCAGCCAGGCCAGGAAGCTCGCCCGCGGCGGCGAGTAGCCGGCCTGCGGCAGGTGCTCGGCCAGCAGCCTGGTCAGCAGCGCCCGGTTCTCGTCGAGCTGGGCGATCAGCGCGTCCAGCCAGGGCAGGCCGTCGGTGAAGGCGGCAGCGGAAGCGAGCACCCCGAGCTGCCCGGGAAGCAGTGCCTCCCAGCGCTCGGCCAGCAGCTTCCCGCCCGCCTCCGACCCCGCGACCGCCAGGCCGCACTTCAGTCCCGGGACGTTCCAGCCTTTCGAGGCCGATGTGAAGGTAAACACCCGTTCGGAAATCTCATGGTCGAGCGAACCGAACGGCACGAACCGCGCGCCCGGCAGCGCGAGCGGCGCGTGGATCTCGTCCACCAGCAATGCCGCGCCGTGGCGCTGGCACAGGTCGGCGACCGTCAGCAGCTGGCCGGCGGACCAGACGTTCCCGGTCGGGTTGTGGGGGCTGCACAGCAGGTAGGCAGCGGCTCCCGGCTGGCTCAGCGCGGCGTCGACCGCGGCGGGGTCGAGGTCGTAGCTGCCGTCGGCGGCCCGGGCGAGCGGGGCCTCGATGATCCGCCGGCCGGAGAACCCGAACCGGAACCAGAACGGCGGGTACACCGGCGGATTGATCACTATCCCGGAGCCGGGCGGGGTGATCGCGCTGATCACCTCGGCCAGGCCGGTCATCACGTCCGGGATCGGGAACACCTGCGCCGGGTCCGGCACCCATCCCAGCCGCCCGGCCGCGAAGCTGGCGAACGCCTCCCCCAGCCCGCCCCGGTGCCCGTAGCCGCAGTCCCCGGCCGCCATGGCGTCGGTGACCGCC
>DASQSC010000282.1:0-3967 GCA_035642555.1 Streptosporangiaceae bacterium
CCCGCGCCGAGGGCGATGGCCCGTCCCACCGGGATGGAATGGACCAGGCCGCCGTCGAAGAAGTGCTCGCCGTCCACCTCCGCCGGCGGCAGCAGGCCGGGGACCGCGCACGAGGCCAGGACCGCCGGCACCACCGGGCCGCTGCTGAACCAGCGCGCTTGCGCCCGCTCGATGCTGGCCGCGACGCAGTGGAACGGCAGTTCCAGGTCGGCGAAACCGGTTCCGGGCAGCGTGTTCTCGAGCAGGCGCCGGAGCTGGTCGATGGAGTGGAGGTGGGTGCCGGACCGCACCAGCCGCACCGCCCTGGCCCACAGGTTCTCGCTGAAGGCCTGCCGCAGCGCCTCCCCCTGCCACAGCCCGCCTAGCCGCGCCGCGGCGCCCGCCGGATCCGCGGCCACGAACGCGCCGTTGATCGCGCCTACCGACGTGCCGACCACCACATCGGGCCTGATGCCAGCCTCCGACAGCGCCCGCAGCATCCCGACCTCGTGCGCGCCGAGCACGCCCCCGCCGCCGAGGACGAAAGCTGTCTTCACGCGACCAGTCTTTCCCAGCCCGGGCGGGGGCGCGAGCGGACGGGGCGACAGGCGTGCGAGCCTGGAAGCCAGGATTCGGGCTCTGCCGGGAGGACATATGGACCGGGCCGCGCTGCGCGCCGTGCAGGAACCGCTGAAGGACGCCTACCGCCAGGACCCCGCGGAGGCGGTCGTCACCTTGCAGGCGCGCGGCGAGCTGGGCGAGGAGGAGATCAGCTGCTCGGTGGCGACCGGCCAGGCACTGGCCAAGGCCGGGCTGCACCCGGCCAGCGGCGGCGACGGCATGCTGGCCTGCTCGGGCGACATGCTGCTGCAGGCACTCGTCGCCTGCGCGGGCGTCACGCTCCGGGCGGTGGCCACCTCGATCCAGGTCCCGGTGGCCGGCGGGACCGTGCGCGCCGAGGGCGACCTGGATTTCCGCGGCACGCTCGGGGTGAGCAAGGACGCGCCGGTCGGCTTCACGGCCATCCGGCTGAGCTTCGAGCTCGACACCGGCGCCAGCGAGGAGCAGCTCGCCACGCTGCTGCGGCTCACCGAGCGCTACTGCGTGGTGCTGCAGACCATCGCGCACCCGGTGCGCGTCGCGGCGTCTGTCGCCGGGGGCGCGAGCTAGCGCGGGGCGGACAGCGCGGGGCGGGACAGCGCGAACCGGTCCAGCGGCACGGCCGGGTCCTCCCCGAGCGCCAGCGCAGCCAGCACCTCCCCCAGCAGCGGCCCGAACTTGAACGCGTGCCCCGAGCAGCCGGCCGCGACCACCACCGGGCCGTCCCGGCCGAGCACGAAGTCCTCGTCCGCGGTCATCGTGTACAGGCAGGTCTCCGCGGCCAGCGGGACGGGCTCGAGGCCTGGCAGCCGCTGCCGCACGTAGCCGGCGGCCGCCTCCTCCGGCGCGGGGTCGATGCGGCCGAACGGCCCGTCGCGGGGATCAACCGGCGGGCCGGGGGCATGCGCCGCTACCTTCACCCCCGGCGCGCCGCCGGCCTGCGGCACCGTGTACCAGACCCGGCCATCCTCCGGCCACTCCAGCAGCACCGGCCAGCTGCCAGCGCCGGGCCAGGGCCGGAAGTACCGCACCTGCTGCACGGTCGGCGTGAGCCGCGGGGCCCGGGCAACCGCCCCCGTCAGCAGCGCCTCGCTCCATGGCCCGGCGGCGACGATCGCCGTCCGGGCGCTGATGTCACCGGCCGGGGTGCACAGCGTCACCCGGCCGGCCTCCGGCTCGATCGCGGACACCGCGGTCCCCGGCCGGGACGGCACCCCGTCGCGCCGGGCCAGCCGCTGCAGCGCGGCGACCGTCTGGCCCGCCAGGCACACGCCGGCGCGGGGCTGGAACAGCATCCGCTCGCCGGGCCCGGCCGCTATCCCGCCGAAGCGGTCCCGCAGGTCAGCCGGTCCGAGCCAGTGGCACTCGACCCCGCACTCGGCGAGCGCCGCCGCGCACGCCTCCGCTCCCGGACCGGCGTCCAGCCCGCCGGTCGTGACCAGCAGCTCCTCGCCGGCGTCGGCCTGCAGCCGCGCCCATGCCTCCCGGGCGGCGACCGCCATCCGGACGTAGTCCGGGTCGGGGTAGGAGAACCGGAAGACACGGTTGGCGCCGTGCGAGGAACCGCGGGCGTGACCGAGCGCGAACTGCTCCAGCAGCACACCAGTCACGCCGCGGGCGGCGAGCGACCGGGCGGCCGCCGAGCCGATCACGCCGGCTCCCACCACCGCGACGTCAACCCGCTCCACCCGCCGCACCGTAGCCGGCGCAGCCCCGGATCTGGTACGGCACCGGCGCCGGCGGCGCTGGTATCCTGGCCTTATGCGCAGAAGCTCGCGCCGGAGCTGGTGGCCGTTGTAGGACGGCCACCGTTCCGGCATGACCGAGGGCCGTCCGGCTGGACGGCCCTTTCGCGTGTCCGCGGGCTGCTCCGTCCGGGCGGGCCTCCCCGGCCCGAGGAGATCCCATGGCTCACCCCGTCACCGCCGCTCCGCCGGCCCGCGTCGCACAGGACCCGGCCAGTTTCCGGATGCTGACCGGGGACCGGCCGACCGGCCCGCTGCACCTGGGGCACTACTTCGGCACCCTGGCCAGCCGGGTGCGGCTGCAGCAGGCCGGCGTGGAGCTGTTCGTCCTGGTCGCCGACTACCAGGTGCTCACCGACCAGGACCTGGCCGGTGACCTGGCCGGGCAGATCACCGGCCAGCTCGCCGACTACCTGGCGGCGGGTATCGACCCGGCGTCGGCAACCATCTTCGCGCACAGCGCCGTGCCCGCGCTCAATCAGCTGCTGCTGCCGTTCCTGTCGCTGGTGTCGGTCTCCGAGCTGCAGCGCAACCCCACCGTCAAGGACGAGATCGCGGCTTCCCGGCAGGCCTCGGTCAGCGGCCTGATGTTCACCTATCCCGTGCACCAGGCCGCCGACATCCTGTTCTGCCGCGCGAACCTGGTGCCGGTCGGCCGGGACCAGCTGCCGCACGTCGAGCTCACCCGAGCCATCGCCCGCCGCTTCAACGACCGCTACGCCCCGGTCTTCCCGGTCCCGGAGGCGCTGCTGTCCCGGGCGCCGCTGCTGCTCGGCACCGACGGGCAGAAGATGAGCAAGAGCCGTGGCAACGCGATCGCCCTGTCCGCCGGCCCGGACGAGACGGCCCGGCTGATCAGGCGGGCCAAGACCGACACCCGGCGCCTGATCACCTATGAGCCCGCGACCCGGCCCGAGGTCTCCAACCTCGTCCTGCTGGCCGCTCTCTGCCAGGACCGCGACCCGCAGCAGGTGGCCGCCGAGATCGGGACCGGCGGGGCCGCCGCGCTCAAGCAGGTGGTGACCGAGTCGGTGAACGAGTTCCTGCGGCCGATCCGGGCCCGCCGGGCCGGTTACCTCGCCGAGCCCGGCTACCTGCGGCGGGTGCTCGCCGACGGCAATGCCAGGGCCAGCGACGTCGCCGGGCAGACCCTCGCCGAGGTCCGGGCCGCCATGCGGATGAGCTACTGAGCCCGCGCCGGGCGCCACGCCAGGGTCACATGTGCGGAATATCACGTTATGGCCACAGCGAAGCTCTCACATGCGGCTCACTGGCGCACGATTTCACCGCTGGGCCCGCTGGTGACGGTTTTGTACGGGTTTCTGGCGGAGGTTGCCTGCGGCCGTGCCGGAAGTGTGCTTATCCTCGCTGGGTGGCTAGCTCAGGACGAGCCAGCGGGGGATGCCCTGTGACACCCCGCTGCGCTTGCGCACCGCAGACGCAGGAGGTGATGGCCTCCCCCAGCCTTACCTGCTAGCAGAATGCGGTCCCGGCGCGTGTTGCAGCACGCGGCCGGGACCTTTGTCGGATCAGCCCCTGAGAGGAACCCCGACATGCCCAGTATTCCAGTTGCAGTCTTCGCTAAGGCCGTGACTGCGGTCACGATTTCGATGCATCCGGCGGCGGCTCACCACAGCCATGCC
>DASQSC010000283.1:0-2429 GCA_035642555.1 Streptosporangiaceae bacterium
CCCGGACGGAGCCGGTCCCGGTGGCTGCGCCCGGTCATCGAGGGTGCCAGCAGCAGGGGGGACCTGCCGGGCAGACCGGTCACCGCCCGCCCGTTCCATCCTCACCTCCGCGGGCCTGGGTCTTCACCCTGGCAATGCCGCTAAGACCATCATCGGCCAGCCAGCCGGTGCCCTGGCACGGCAGGACTCGAAGCATACGCCCGCTGACAGCCTTAAGCGTCCCGCCGGGAGCCCGCCGCGGGCGGTCGGCGGGCCGGTTTCAGGCCGGATTGACCGGGCATTTCCGCTCGTAGGGTGCGGTGTACCCGGCTGGTATCCCGGGCCGGCTGACGAGGGCGGGTGAGGCCAGGTGAGCGGTCCGCGCGCAGTCTTGCTACCTAACACCGCAGCTAGCGCGGCCGTCGCGCGGGTCAACGTCACGGACGGCCTGGCCGGGGCGGGCGTCAGCCCCGCCGCGATCAGCGACGCCGAGCTGGTGGTCAGCGAGCTGGTGAGCAACGCCATCCGGCACGCCAGGCCGCTGCCCGGCGCAACGGTGCAGCTGACCTGGGCACTCGGCAATGGGTCGGTAGAGATCTCGGTGCGGGACGCAGGCGCATCGACCCCGCCCCGGCCCGCGCTGCCGTCGCTGTCGTCGCTGGGCGGCCGCGGGCTGGCGGTCGTCGAGCGGCTGGCCTGCCGGTGGGGGATCAGCACCGGTGAGGCCGGCACGGTTGTGTGGGCGGTGCTGCCCGCCCCGGGCCGTGGCATCAGCCAACGGGACCGGCCGGTTTGAGGGCGCTGTCCAGGCAGGAAAGGGGTAAAGCACCCCGGCCGGAGGCCGGCGCCCGCCCGCTGTGCGACAGTTGCTGCCGCCATCCCCGTTCGCGCTGATAATCCCTGTCCGGACCGGTACCATGCCCTCGGCCTGCCTTGCCGGTTCTGCCCGGTCAACCCCTGGCCTGCGGTGCCGGTGACCCGGTAAGGTGCGGCACGTGGAGCTACGGGTGTCGAGCCGGCCGGATGGCGACCGGGCCGTCCTTTCCCTGGCCGGGGAGATCGACCTCTATACCGCGCCGCGGCTGCAGGCTGAGCTGGGCGCGGCGCTGGCCGCCGGCGACCCGCCGCGGCTGGTGGTCGACATGTCCGGGGTGGAGTTCTGCGATTCCACCGGCATGAATGTGCTGCTGGCAGCCCACCGCCGGGCATCCGAGCAGGGAGGCGAGTTCGCGCTCGCGGCGCCGCGTCCTCCGGTCCGCAAGATCTTGCAGGTGACGGGCCTGGAGACGGTGTTCACGGTGCACGACGACCTGCCCGCGGCGACCGGGCAGTAGCGCGCGGCCGACCTCAGTCTGCCCGCCGCGAGGGGTGGGGGACGGGGCTAGGATCGGCCCATGCCACCGGCAGGCGATGTCGCTGTCATCATCCCCGCCAGGAACGAATCCGATCGCATCCGCTTGACCGTGACCGGTGCCGCCGGGCTGGCCGGTGTGGACCTGGTGCTGGTGGTGGACGACGGCTCCCGGGACGGCACCGGCGATGTGGCGGCGGCCGCCGGGGCGATGGTGGTGCGGCACGCCCGCGGCCGGGGCAAGGCGGCGGCGATGGAGACCGGGGCCGAGGCGGTGCTGCTGCTGGAGCGGGCGGCGGGCCGGCCCAGCCCGCGCCACCTGCTGTTCCTGGACGGCGACCTGGCCGAGACCGCGAAGGAGGCCGGGCCGCTGGCGGAACCGGTGCGGGCGGGCGAGGCGGACATGACGATCGCGGTGTTCGCCAGCCGGGTCCGCCAGGGCGGCCATGGCCTGGTGGTGGGCCTGTCGGGAGCGGGGATCGAGGGCGCCACCGGTTGGCGGCCGGCGCAGCCGCTGAACGGGCAACGCTGCCTGACCCGCGCCGCGTTCGAGGCCGCGCGGCCGCTCGCGGCAGGGTTCGGGGCGGAGACCGGGCTCACCATCGACCTGCTCCGCCGGGGCCTGCGGGTGCGGGAGGTGAAGGTGCCGCTGGCGCACCGGGCCACCGGCACCGACCTGCGGTCGCAGCTCCACCGGGCGCGGCAGTTCGCCGACGTCGCACGGGCGCTGGCGGCGCGGCGGCCGGCCGGGACGGTCTGGCCGGCGCGAAGCCGGGCACGGTGAGTCTGGCCTGGCCACGGCGTCGCTGATGGCATCATTGGCGCATGACAGACCGGTACGCGTATCTCGGGCCGGAAGGCACGTTCACCGAGGCAGCGCTCGTTAGCTTCGACCCCGCCGGGCACGAGGGCGCCCTGCCGTGCGCCACCATCCAGGCGACCCTGGACGCCGTCCGCACCGGGGCGGCGGACCGGGGGATCGTCCCGATCGAGAACTCGGTGGAGGGCGCGGTCACCGCCACCCTGGACGAGCTGGCCACCGGCCAGTCCCTCACCATCTGCGGCGAGGTGCTGCTGCCGGTGACGTTCGCGCTGCTGG
>DASQSC010000284.1:0-7030 GCA_035642555.1 Streptosporangiaceae bacterium
GATGGGCGCGGTCATGGTCGAGCGGGATGCCGTCATGACGGCGGTCCGCGCGCTGACCGCGGACGCGCTGGCGGGCCGCGGCGGCGCGCTGTTCGTGGCCGGCGAGGCGGGGCTGGGGAAGACCACGGTGCTGGAGTATGCGGTGGCGACCGCGGCGGGCAGGTTTGCGGTGGGGACCGGCCGGGCGGACGTCGCGGAGGCGGCCCTGCCGTTCGGCCTGATAGGCCAGGCACTGGATACCGTGCTGGCCGGGCCTGCCGGGCCTGCCGGGCCTGCCGGGCCAGCCGGGCCAGCCGGGGCAGCCGGGGCAGCCGGGCCAGCCGGTGACGGCTCTGCCCCGGCTCCGGCGGATTATTTCTACGCCGTGCTGGCGGGGCTGCGGCGGGCGGCGGCCGCGGGGCCGGTGTTCCTGGCGCTGGATGACGTCCACTGGGCGGACCGTGACTCGCTGACGCTGCTGCGCCTGATTTGCCGCCGGATCCCGGCGCTGCCGGTCGCGGTGGTGCTCACGGCCCGGCCGTGGCCGCCGGAAGCGCTGCGGGCGGGGGAGGAACTGACCGCCCAGCAGCTGGCTTCGGTACAGCACCTTGCCCCGCTCAGCGGCGAGGCGGCGAGGGCATTCCTCCGGCAGCGAGCGGTTGCGGCCGGCCCCGGCGACGGCGGGCGCCCGGCCGCGGCGCGCCTCGCGGCCGATGACCTGGCCCGGGCAGCGGGCCCGTGCGCGGGGAACCCGCTGCTGCTGGACCACGTGGCCACATTGCTGCGGGCTGGGCAGGGTATCCCGGACCCGGCGCCCGGGCCGGGAACCTCGTGGGCGCGGCGGCTGCTGCTGTCCCACCTGGCCGGGCTGGGCGAGCCCGCGCTGGCCTACCTGCGGGCCGCGGCCGTGCTGGGGCGGCGGTTCCGGCCCGAAGTGGCGGCGCAGGTGGCCGGGCTGCCGGCCGGCAGGGCGGCGGCAGCCCAGGAGGCATTCGCGGCGGCCGGGCTTGGCAGCCTGACCGGTGACGGCTGGGCCGAGTTCAGCCATGAGCTCATCCGCCAGGCCGTCTACGAGCTGGCCGCCCCGGTCCGGGCGCGGTTGCACGAGGCCGCGTTCCGGGCGCTGGCCGCCCGCGGGGCCAGCCCCACCGAGGCGGCCGGTCACGCGGTGGCGGCCCGGCTCGAGGGAGATGCCCAGGCCGTGGCGGTGACGGCCCGGGCCGGGCGGGAGGCGCTGGCGGCCGGTGCGGTGGCCGCGGCCCGCCGCCAGCTGCAGGCAGCGGCGGATCTGGCCATCCCGCCGGCGCCGGCCGAGCTGGTCTTCGACCTGGGCCGGGCGCTGACCGCAGCCGGGGATCATCAGCCCGCGGTGGCCGTCTACGAGGAGCTGCTGGCCCGGCCTGACCTGCCCGCCGAGATGCGGATGTCGGTCCTGGTCCAGCTGTCCCACGCCCAGCTGGCGGCCCGCCGGCCCGTGGAGGCGGGGGTGGCGCTGGAGGAAGCGATGCGGCTGGCCGGGCCCCGTGACCGCGACCTGGCCGCCGGGGCGATGACCGATCACGCCGCCCAGGTGCTCGTCACCTACGGCTGGCAGCAGGCCGCGCCGCTGGCCGCCCGCGCCCGGGAACTGGCCGCCGGTGCCGCGGCTCCGGTCCGGGCCGCCGCTGACGGTGTGTGGGCGGTCGGCACCTACTTTTCCGGCGACCCGGCCGGGCTGGATGCCGGCGAGGCCGCGGCCCGGACCGCGGCGGCCGCGCCGGCCTGGCGGCCATCTGGGGCGCCGTGGTGGGACACGGTTACCCAGTACGCCATGCTGGCCTTGTCGGCGGAACGGTTCGGCGTTGCGCAGCGGCTGCTGGACGGCATCATCGAGGCCGCGCAGCGGCGGTCAGACCCGCTGGGCATGGCGATCGCGCTGATGTTCCGGACCCGGCTGAGCTGGCGGCTCGGCCGGCTCGACGAGGCGCTGGCCCTGAACACCCGCCTGCTCGAATACAGCGACCTGGCCCCGATCATGACACCGTTCGCGGCCGCCGACCGAGCCGTGACCCTGCTCGACCTCGGGCGGCTGGACGAAGCGGCGGACTGGTCGGCTCGCGCCGACGAGGCCCTGGCCAGCGGCGCCACCCTCGGCTACCTGACGCTGCCCGTTCACCTGCCGCGCGGGACGCTCGCCCTGCGCGGCGGCGATCCGGAAACCGCGTCGGCCGTCTTCAGTGCCATGCGGGAGCTCGCCGAGGACCTGGAGGTACGCGACCCGGGCACGATCCCCTGGGCGGCCGACGCGATCGCCGCCTACCTGGCCTGCGGGCGGGCGGATGACGCCGAACGGCTGATCCGCTGGCTGGAGCCGGTCGCCACCGCGCTGCCCGCTCGCTGGCCCAAGGTCGCCGTCGCAGCCGGCCGGGCTGCGCTGGCCGAGCATGGCGGCGACGCTGGGCAGGCTGACCAGTGTTACCGGGCAGCGCTCGCCCTCGCGCAGGAGATGCCGATCCCGCTGGCCAGGGCCCAGCTGCTGACCGCCTACGGCGGGTTCCTGCACCGCCAGGGTGAGGGCAGCCAGGCCAGGGGGCTGCTCGGCGAGGCGCTGCGGCTGGCCGAAAGCTGCGGCTCGGGCTGGCACGCGGAACAGGCCCGGGCGCAGTACCGCCGCGCCGGGGGCCGCGCCGGCATCACCCCGCCCGGGCAGCTCACCCCGCAGGAGGCCGCGGTGGCCCGGCTGGCCCGGGCCGGCAAGACCAACCGGGAGATCGCCGCCCAGCTCTACCTGAGCGTCAACACGGTGGAAACCCACCTGCGGCACATCTACCAGAAACTCGGCATTCACCGGCGGGTGGAACTCATGACCCTGCCGGAGGCGGGAGCACCGGCGCCCGGCGGCCCGCAGCCCTGACAGTGCTGGTGAGGCCCGGCCGCTGACCCGGCAGCGAGACCCGGCTCAGCCGATTTCACCGGTTTCCGTGACGACGCGCGTGCGTGCTGCGCGGTTGGCTGGCCAGTGAGATTCCCGTTCCCCGGGGGGAGGCCGAGATGTCAGGGCCGCGCCCAGATGCTGGAGGAAACCATGCCTGAGTCACCAGCCCGGCTCACCGCGCAGCCGGGCAACGCCACCGGCCAGCTGCCGCGCGAGCGGCAGCAGGTGCGGTTCGCCAGCGGCGGCACCGAATGCGCCGCCTGGCACTACCCGGGAGCCAACGGCGCCTGCGTGATCATGACCGGCGGGTTCGGGGTCACCAAGGAGCCGGGCACCGACCTGTTCGCCCGGCGGTTCCACGCGGCCGGGTTCAGCGTGCTGGCCTTCGACTACCGCCACCTGGGGGAGAGCGGGGGACAGCCGCGGCAAGTCGCCGGGATCCGCGACCAGCTCGCCGACTGGCAGGCCGCGCTCGGATGCGCGGCTGACCTGCCGGGTGTCGACCCGGGCAGGCTGGGGATCTGGGCCTTCTCCGGCTCCGGCGGGCACGTCTTCCGGGTCGCGGCCGCTACTCCGGGGCTGGGCGCGGCCATCGCGCAGACGCCGACCGCCGGTGGCCTCGCTCCGCTGCGGAACCTGGCCCGGCACCAGCGGCCGCTGGCGATGGCGCGGGTTACCGGCCGCGGTGTCCTCGACGGGCTCGGCAGGCTCGCGGGCCGTCAGCCCCGGCTGCTGCCCCTGGACGGCGAGCCAGGGGATGTCGTGATGCTGACAACTCCGGATAGCCGCGACAGCGGCCGGGCGCTCAACCCGGGTAACGCCTACCCGGACTGGCAGCAGGAGATCGCCGCCTGGTCGGCGCTGCGGCTCGGTTTCTACCAGCCGGGCCGGTATGCGTCCCGGGTGGCCTGCCCGCTGCTGGTGGTGGTGTGCGAGGACGACCAGTCGGTGCTGGCCGGGCCCGCGATCCGGGCGGCGGGCCGGGCACCTCGCGGCGAACTGGCCCGGCTGCCCGGCACGCACTACGCCCCCTTCCTGGACGCTCACCGGCCGGCGGTCGCGGCGGAGCTGTCGTTCCTGCGCCGCCACCTGCTCGGCCGGCGCGCCCCGGCCGCAGCGGAACCCGTCAGCTACCGAGGAGGACGAGCATGAACAGGCACGAGATCGAGCTTTCCGCCGGGACCATCGAGTACACCGACACCGGCGGCGACGGCCCGGCAGTCGTCCTGCTGCACGGGCTGCTGATGGACAGCACCCTGTGGGAGCAGGTGATCGCCGGGCTGTCCTCCCGGTACCGGTGCCTGGCACCAGTGCTGCCGCTCGGGGCACACCGGCGGCCGGTGAAGCCGGGCGCTGACCTGTCACTGCCCGCACTGGCCGGGCTGGCCGGCGAGTTCCTGGACCGGCTCGGCGTCGAGGACGCCACCCTGGTGGGCAACGACACCGGGGGAGCTATCGCCCAGCTGCTCATCGCCGGCGGGGCGCCGCGGGTCGGCCGGGTGGTGCTCGTCTCCTGCGAGGCGTTCGGCAACTTCCCGCCGGGACTGACCGGCAAGACGCTCGCCCTGACCGGCAAACTCCCGCCGCCGCTGTTCGGGCTGGCCATGCAGCAGATGCGGCTCCGGCCGGCCCGGCGGCTGCCGCTGGCGTTCGGATGGCTGACCAAGCGCGGCGACGCCGCCACCGCCGCGTGGCTGCGGCCGGTCCTCACCCAGCCGGAGATCAGGAAAGACACGGTCCGCATGCTGCGGGCGGTCTTCGCGGACAAGCAGCTGCTGCTCGACGCGGCGAAGTCGCTGCCAGGCTTCGGCCGGCCCGCGCTGGTGGCCTGGGCGGCTGGTGACCGGGTGATGCCACCCGAGCACGGCCGCCGCCTCGCCGAGCTCCTGCACGCACGGCTGGCCGAGATCGACGACAGCTACACCCTCATCCCGCTCGACCAGCCCGCCCGGCTGGCCCAGCTCATCACCGAGTTCTCCCATCAGCCCGACCAGGCCCCGGCGACGTGACCCCCGGATCGGCTCAGCTGCCGGTGCCGTCTTTCATGCGCAGAAACACCGGGGCCACCTCGGCCAGTGCCTTGTCCAGATTGAGGCGGACGACGATCAGTCGAGATCGAACTCGTTGCCCTCGATGTCCTGCATCACGATGCACGACTCGTTGTCGTCATCGGCAGGCAGTAGCCGGACGCGTACCGCGCCGAGCGCGACCAGTCGTGCGCATTCGGCCTCAAGTGCGGCCAGCCGCTGTTCCCCCACGAGCCCGGTGCCGACCCGCACGTCAAGATGCAGCCGATTCTTGACGGCCTTGGGTTCGGGAACGCGCTGGAAGAACAGTCGCGGGCCCACACCTGAGGGATCAATGCATGCGAACGCTGAACCCTGATGCTCAGGCGGCAGCGAGCGATCGAAATCGTCCCAAGTAGCAAACCCCTCCGGTGGCGGCGGTACGACGTACCCCAGCACCTCGCACCAGAAACGAGCGACCCGCTCAGGTTCTGCGCAGTCGAAGGTGACTTGGACCTGCCTGACCGACGCCATCGGTTCACCATAGCGGGGCACGGAAAGCCCCGCCGCCAGCGGCACTCGTGACGGCGGGCTGGGTAGAATTCTCGCCATGAGCCGCCAGGTGCACGTGCCCTACACCGTCTCCCAGGACGAGACGGGAATGTGGTGCGCCAGCGCCGAGCTGCGCCCTGGCGTGGGCGCTGTCGGGGACGGCGCAACGGCCGAGGAGGCCGTGGCCGACCTGCGGGAGTCGCTTTCGGTGCTGCTGGCCGAGGTCGGACCGCCCGATGAGCTGACCCTCACGCTCGATGACGTTGCCTGATGCCGCCATTTCCCGCGGGCACGCGGCGGCCAGCTGATCAAAGCATTGGAGAAAGCTGGATTCACGACCACCCGCGTGCGCGGCAGTCATCACGTCCTGCGCCACCCTGACGGCCGCACCGTCGCGGTTCCCGTTCACTCCGCCCGCGAGCATTTCACCGTGACGCTCAGAGACTTCGGGTACATAAGCCTCGCGTAGTCGGCCCCGGGGCGACAGCCTGGGGCATGCTCTGAGCTACGGCCTCCACCTCTGACTGACCCCTGTTTGCAAAACCCCCTTCGGGTGGGTGTCAACACGGGGGTAACAAGCACTGTAGTCGCCGGATTTTGTCTTTTTTGGGCATGCCAAAGAAATGTGCCGTGCGACACGCGGACTTGGTATTGGGAATTTAGAGCCCTGGGCAGCAAAAACCCCGCACCCGGTGCGGGGCTTCGATATGTGCATGCTTCGTCAGCAGCGATTTAGGCTAGAAAATTAGCAGATGTCAAGGAGGATGGCGCGATGGCCTCGTCTGACGTGGTGGTTGACCACACCGTCGATGAAGCTGCATCGGTGCTTGAGCCCGGCTCCAGGCTCGGAGCCGGGCTCTGACCTGCGGTGGAGCTGAGTGAATTTGAACCGCTGGCTGGCCCGGCCGGTCCGCATCACGGACGGGCCGAGCCGAAGGTCGGCTACTTTCCGCTCAGCAAACTCAGGACTGGCTTGCCGAACGGCAACGGCTTGCCGCCAACAGAGACGATGGCTGTGCCGAGGTAGCCGTAGTACCCCAGGGCTGCGAACACCAGCACGAACACTGCGCCCGCGTGCTGGATGCCCGCGGATGACTCCAGCACGCCGATGGTGATCAGCGTGACCCCGACCACGCCGGCGCCCAGGATCAGTGAGAACAGCAGCGGGATTCGCAGGCTGACCAGGAATAGCATGAATATCACGATGTCCCAGGCGATCAGGAACTGCCCGATCGTGTGCGGGATGGCGGCCGGCGGGATCGCGTACCAGTTGTGGGCCAGCCCGATTACGAGCGCGGCGTAGCTGATCCAGAAAGCCGCGAACGCACCCAGTACGGTGGCGACGAACGTCTCGCCGATCCTTGCAGCCCAGGTCGTGGTTATCAGCAGCCCGAGCCCAGTGCCGGCGAATACGATCGGCATGATCGTGTTGCCCTGGACCTCCAGCGGCACATAGCCGAGGAGCGAGATGCCCAGGACCGTGCTGCCGAGGGCGAACACCAGCAGCCCGAGCGGGACCGGGTCGCCGCCCGCTGGGGCGGCCGTGGCAAGCTGCGCCTCCTCCGCCACCTGAGCGTTG
>DASQSC010000285.1:0-2181 GCA_035642555.1 Streptosporangiaceae bacterium
GCGGCGGCGTCGGCCTCCGCCAGCGTCTGCAGGTCTGTGACCATCCGGGCCAGCCGCAGCACCTCGTCGCGCAGCGAGGCGAGCTGATCGGGGGTGGGCTCGGTCACCCCGTCCAGCAGCGCCTCGTGCTCCGCCTGCAGCACCGCGATCGGGGTCCGCAGCTCGTGCGCCACGCTCGCGACCAGGTCGCGGCGGAGCTGCTCGTGCCGGTCCAGGGTGTCGGCCATCTGGTCGAACGCGGTCGCCAGCTCGCGCAGCTCGCCCGGCGCCCGGACCGGCCCGATCCTGGCCGCCCGGTTCCCGGCCTCCATGGCCCTGGTCACGGCGATCAGCTGCCCCACCGGGCGGGTGATCCGCCGCGCCACCGCCAGCCCCGCCACCAGTGCCAGCAGCGCGGCCAGCCCGGCTGCCCCCGCTATCGCGGTGAGCAGCGCCGCCTGCAAGGCCCGGTCGGCGCGGCCCAGGCCGGCTGAGGTGAACCTGATCACGGCCCGGCCGACCGGCTGGCCGCGGGAGGTGATGGCGGCGGAAACCCGCGGGCCGCCCCGGCGGGGGCCGAAGCCGGCCGAGGCGGCGACCAGCCGCCCGGACTGGTCGCGGATCTGGACGTCCGCCCCCGTCCGGGCCGCCATCCGGATGACCGGCGAGAGGTCGGCGCCGGCCCAGCTGTGCCCCTGGTCCCAGGCGCCCCCGGCCGCCACCACGGTCGCCGCCGTGAGGGTGGACCGCTGCTGGCTGGCCAGGTTCGAGACGTCGGCGGCTGCGAAGGCGGCGGTCAGCCCGGCGAGCAGGGCCACGGCCGCGAGCGCGACCGCGACGAACGCCAGCGTCAGGCGCAGCGCGATCGGCCCGGACTGGGCCGGCGCGGCGGCGGAATCCGCCGGGCCGGCTGGTTCCCGCCCGGCGTCAGCCATCGCGGGTCAGGCCAAGCCGGTAGCCACCGCCCAGCACCGTCTGCACCACCCTGGGGCGGGCCGGGTCCGCCTCGATCTTGCGCCGCAGGTTCTTCACATGCGAGTCCACGGTTCGCTCGTAGCCTTCGAACTCATACCCGCGGACCCGGTTGATCAGCTCGAACCGCGAGTACACCCGGCCCGGCACCGCCGCCAGCGCCACCAGGATGCCCCACTCGGTAGGGGTCAGGTCCGCCGCCGCCCCGCGGGCACTGACCAGCCGCCGCGGCTCGTCGATCATCAGCTCCCCGGCGCCGTAGCTGGTGACCCCCTGTTCTTTGACCGGGCTGCCGCGGCGGAGGATCGCCTGCACCCGCAGCACCAGCTCGCGGGGGCTGAACGGCTTGGTGACGTAGTCGTCGGCGCCGAGCTCCAGGCCGCGGATGCGGTCCTCCTCCGAGCTCCGGGCGGTCAGCATCAGGATCGGCGTGGGCCCGGCCGCGCGCACCTCCCGCGCCACCGTCTCCCCGGGCACGTCCGGCAGCCCCAGGTCCAACACCACCAGGTCCGGCGCGGCGGCCGCCGCCAGCGAGATCGCCTCCGCGCCGGACTCGGTGGACAGGACGGCGAACCCCGCCCGCTCCAGGTAGGAGCGGACCAGCTCCCGTAGCTTCCGTTCGTCCTCCACCAGCAGCACCGTCGCAGGCATCCCCGCTCACCCCCTCGGCCGCCATCAGGTCACCGCCGTTCGGTACCGCCATCCGGTCCCCGCCAGGCGGCGGTGCCCGGTGCGCGGTTCCATGATCCCCGCGGGCGGCGCCGCGCGCCAAGCCGAGGCCGGCTGCCTCCACACCGTCACCATGCCGCCTTCACCGCGGTTATGCCGCCAGGACCTGTGCTGGGGGCAGGAAACCCCGGTCACTGTGCCGGGCTGGCAGACCGGGACCCCGAAGGACGCTCATGACCGGCAGAGACCTGATCGCGCTGGTGCCGTGGCTCGTCTTCGGCGCCGGCCTGGGGGTGGTCCTGCTGCGGCTGCGCCGGGCGCTGCGGTCCGGCTCTTCATCGGATCTCCATCGTGCCTCCACCCCGCCTGCGGCCAGACCTGGTGAACTGGAGGTGCCAGGCAGCAGGGACGGGGGCGGGCCAATGGAGGACCGGGCCGGGCGCCGGGCTGGCCGCTGCGGCCGGGGCGCGCGCCGGTGACCTGGCTGTCCCAGCTGGACACCGGATCGGCGCTGTCTTACCTGGTGGCCGTGCTGCTGCCGGCGCTGGACGCGCTGCTTCC
>DASQSC010000286.1:0-3397 GCA_035642555.1 Streptosporangiaceae bacterium
TCCCGGCCCCGGGACGGCGGGCGCAGCCGCCACCATCACTGTCTGGCCCGGCGAGCACCACCAGACGGTCGACGGCTTCGGCTTCACCGAGGCGTTCCGGGAGCCGGTGATCACCGCGCTGCCCGCCGCCGAGCAGCAGCAACTCGGCACCTTGCTGTTCAGCCCCTCGGCCGGGGCGGGCATGAGCATCGTGCGCTTCGGCCTGGGCGGTGCCACCGATCCCGGCGACCCGATCAGCGGCCCCGGCGACGCAGCCGAGCAGATATGGCTCGGCAAGCTCGCCGAGCAGCACGGCGTGCACCAGTTCTACGCCGACGCCTGGAGCGCCCCGGCCGGCATGAAGACCAACGGCTCGCTCGACAACGGCGGGTCCCTGTGCGGCTCGCCGGGCGAGACCTGCCCGGTGGGTGATCAGCGGCAGGCCTACGCCGGCTACCTGGCCGGCCAGGCGGGGCAGTTCGCCCAGAACGGCATCCCGCTGCGGGCGGTCGACTTCGTCAACGAGCCCGAGATCGGCCCGGCCTATGCCAGCATGCTGATGACGCCCGCGCAGGCCGCCGACTTCGTTCCCTACCTGGGCCGGGCGCTGGCCGCGCGGCACCTGCGCACGCGGGTGGCCTGCTGCGACGCGGAAGGCTGGACCGACGCCGCCGCCTACACGCAGGCGGTACTCGGCTCGCCCGCCGCCGCCCGCTACGTCGGCCTGATCACCGGCCACGGCTACACCGCGCCGCCGGTCAGCCCGCTCCCGGCCGCCGGCCGGGCGGTGTGGGAGAGCGAGTGGGCGAACTTCGACCCGTGGGATCCGGCCTGGGACGACGGCACCGCCGGCTCCGGGATGACCTGGGCGCAGAACATCTCCGCCGCGTTCACCCAGGGCGGCGTGAACGCGTTCCTCTGGTGGTGGGGCGCATCGGCCAGCACCGCCAACTCCGGGCTGATCCAGGTGCTCGGTCCCACCATCAACCTGTCCGCGCGCTACTGGGCATCTGCCGCGTTCGGCCGCTTCATCCGGCCGGGCGCGGTCCGCATCGGCGCCCAGGCCGCTGCGCCCGGGGTACATGTGTCGGCGTTCGCGGACCCGGACGGGCGGCTGGTGATCGAGGCCATCAACACCGCGGCCGCCGCGCAGCAGGTCCGGCTCCAAGGTCCCGGCGGCTGGCAGCACGCGGCCGCTTACCTCACCGACGGCGGGCACGACCTGGCGCGGGTCGCGCCCCCGGCGGCGGACGGCATCACTCAGCTGCCGGCCCGCTCGCTCACCACCTGGGTGCTTCCCGCGGGGTGACCGCGAGCGGGAGGCACTGTGAGCGAGGCAACAATGCACGGCCTGGCGGCGGGGGGTAGCGTCACCGGCACCGATGTCCCTCGTGACCGTGCTCGCTGTCGCCGGGTTCGCCGCCGCCGTCGGCGGGCTGGTGCAGAGCGGCGTCGGCCTGGGGGTCGGCCTGGTCGCCGCGCCCGTCCTCACCCTGCTCGACCCGGCGCTCATGCCCGGCGCGATGCTGGTGACCGGGACCTGCCTGCCGCTGCTGATCCTGGCGCGGGAGGTCAGGCACGCGGACTGGCGGGGGGCGTCGTGGGCGCTGGCCGGGCGGCTGGCCGGGACCGCGGCCGGGGTGTGGGTGGTCGCCGCGGTGCCGCTGCGGGTACTTGGCCTGTGCATCGGCGGCGCCGTGCTCGCAGTGGTGATGCTCACCAGCCTGGGGGCGTCGCTGCCCCGCAACGGCGCGACGCTGCTGGCCGCCGGGACGGTCTCCGGCGTCAGCGGCACCGCCACCTCGATCGGCGGCCCGCCGGTGGCCCTGCTATACCAGCGCGAGAGCGGGCCGCGGGTGCGGGCGACGCTGTCGGTGTTCCTGTTCACCGGCAACCTGCTGGCGCTGGTGGCGCTGGCCGTCTCGGGTCACCTGCCGGGCCGGGACATCCCCGCCGGGCTGGTGCTGCTGGCCTGCGCCGGTGCCGGGTTCGCGGCCGCAGCCCGGCTGCGGGGCTACCTCGACGGCGGGCGAATCCGTACCGCCGTCCTGCTGGTGACCTCGGCCTCCGCGCTGGCCCTCATCGTCCGCAGCATCGTGGGCTGAGCCGGTAAGTTCGGAGCGTCGACTGGGAGGTCGCGCATGCTGGTTGCCGGGATTGACTCCTCGACGCAGTCCACCAAGGTGCTGCTGTGTCAGGCCGAGGACGGCACCGTGGTCGGCCAGGGCAGCGCGCCGCACCCCGACGGCACCGAGGCCGACCCGGCGGCCTGGCTGCGCGCTCTCGACCGGGCCGGGGATGGGCTGCTGTTCAGGGCGGACGCTGTCGCGGTGGCCGGCCAGCAGCACGGCATGGTCGTCCTCGATGACAACGCCGAGGTGATCCGGCCCGCGCTGCTCTGGAACGACCTGCGCTCCGCCGGCGCCGCCGCCGAGCTCGCCGCCGAGCGCGGGCCGCAGTGGTGGGCAGAGCGGACCGGCAGCGTGCCGAACGCCTCGTTCACCGTGACCAAGCTGCGCTGGCTGGCCGGGCACGAGCCGGGCAACGCGGCCAGGACCGCCGCCGTGATGCTGCCGCACGACTGGCTCAGCTGGAGGCTGCGGGCCGGGCCGGCCCTGGACAAGGAGCCGGTCACCGACCGCGGCGACGCATCAGGCACCGGGTACTTCTCGCCCGCCGACAGCACCTGGCTGCCCGAGGTCGCGGCGGACGCGCTCGGCCACCGGGTGCGGCTGCCCCGGGTGGCGCAGCCCGCCGAGGTCACCGGGGAGACCGGCTGGGGCGCGGCTGTCGCGCCCGGCACCGGCGACAACATGGGCGCCGCCCTCGGCCTCGGCCTGGCGCCGGGCGAGGTGGCGGTCTCCATCGGGACCTCGGGCACCGCGTTCGCGGTCAGCCCGGTGCCCGCGGCCGACCCGTCCGGCGCGGTCGCCGGGTTCGCCGACGCCACCGGCCGGTTCCTGCCGCTGGTGTGCACCATCAACGCCGCGCTGGTGCTGTCCTCGGTGGCCGCCATGACCGGCACCGACCTGGCCGGGCTGTCGGAGCGGGCACTGGCGGCCGAGCCGGGCGCTGGCGGCATCACGTTGCTGCCGTACCTGGACGGCGAGCGGACCCCCGTCCGCCCGCTCGCCACCGGCGTGCTGGCGGGCCTGACCACCCGCAACGCCACGCCGGAGAACCTGGCCCGGGCCGCGGTCGAGGCGGTGCTCGGCTCGCTCGCCGCCGTCGCCGGGCTGATGACCGGCTACGGGGTGGAATGCCGGCGGGTGCTGCTAATCGGCGGCGGGGCGCGCTCGGAAGCGGTCCGGGCGCTCGCCCCCGGCATCTTCGGCGCCGCGGTCGAGGTACCCGAGCCGCAGGAATACGTGGCGCTGGGCGCCGCCCGGCAGGCGGCCTGGGCGCTCGCGGGCACCCC
>DASQSC010000287.1:0-7562 GCA_035642555.1 Streptosporangiaceae bacterium
CGCGACCCCGCCGGGCTCGGCGCGTCCGAGCTTGCCCGCGCCGCCGTCGAGTCGGTGGCGGAGAACACCTGCGACGCCGTGGTCGCCCCGCTGGCGTGGGGCGCCGCCTGCGGCCTGCCCGGCCTGCTCGGGTACCGGGCCGTGAACACGCTGGACGCGATGGTCGGGCACCACACCCCGCGGTACGAGCGGTTCGGCTGGGCGGCGGCCCGGCTCGACGACGCCGCCAACCTGGTGCCGGCCCGGCTCACCGCGCTGCTGGCGGTGGCGCTGGCGCCCGTGGCCGGCGGGAACGCGCTCCGCGCCCTGCGCACTCTCCGCCGGGACGGGGCCAGCCATCCCAGCCCGAACGCGGGCCGGTGCGAGGCAGCGTTCGCGGGCGCGCTGGGGGTCCGGCTCGGCGGCACCAACCTGTACCAGGGCCGGGCCGAGCAGCGCGGGACGCTCGGCGACGGCCGGCCGGCCACGGCGGCCGACATCCGCCGCGCGGTCCGGCTGTCCCGGCTGACCGGTGCCGCCGCCACGGCCCTGGCCGTGACCGCCGCCTGGGCCAGGAACCGGGGGGGATCATGACCGGGGGGCCCAGCGGCCTGCTGGTGGCCGGCACCACGTCGGACGCCGGCAAGAGCGTGGTCACCGCCGGGCTGTGCCGGTGGCTGGCGCGGCAGGGCATCAAGGCCGCCCCGTTCAAGGCCCAGAACATGTCGCTCAACTCGTTCGTCACCGCGGACGGCGGCGAGATCGGGCGGGCGCAGGCGATGCAGGCGGCGGCGGCCGGCCTCACCCCGGAAGCGGCCATGAACCCGGTGCTGCTCAAGCCGGGCGGCAACGGCACCAGCCAGGTCATGCTGCTCGGCGAGCCGGTCGCGGAGGCGGGCGCGCTGGACTACCGGGAATTGAAGCCGCGGCTGCAGCAGGCCGTGCTGGGCTGCCTGGCGGAGCTGCGGGACCGGTTCGACGTGGTGATCTGCGAGGGCGCGGGCAGCCCGGCGGAGATCAACCTGGCCGACCGGGACATCGCCAACATGGGGCTGGCCCGGTCGGCCGGGCTGCCGGTGATCGTGGTCGGGGACATCGACCGGGGCGGGGTGTTCGCTGCCATGTTCGGGACCCTCGCCCTGCTCAGCCGCGAGGACCAGGCACTGGTCGGCGGGTTCCTGCTGAACAAGTTCCGGGGCGAGGCGCGGCTGCTGGAGCCCGGCCTGGACATGCTGCACGCGCTCACCGGCCGGCCGGTGCTGGGGGTGCTGCCGTGGACCGGGGGACTGTGGCTGGACGCGGAAGACTCGCTCGGGCTCGGTGCCGGCCCGGCGGCCGGCACCGAGCTGCCGGCCGCCGGGTTCCCGGACGCCCGCCCGCTCCGCATTGCCGTGATCCGGCTGCCGCACATCAGCAACTTCACCGACGCCGACCCGCTCGCCGCCGAGCCGGGCGTGGCGGTGCGGTTCACCACCGCGCCCGCCGAGGTGATCGACGCGGACCTCGCGATCCTGCCCGGCAGCCGCGCCACCGTCGCCGACCTGGCCTGGCTGCGCGAGCGGGGGCTCGCGGACGCGGTCACGGCCCGGGCCGCGGCCGGGCGGCCGGTGCTCGGCATCTGCGGCGGGTACCAGATGCTGGCGCTGGAGATCGCCGACGAGGTGGAGAGCCGGGCAGGCCTGGTGCCCGGCCTCGGCCTGCTGCCGGCCACGGTCACGTTCGGCCCGCGCAAGATCCTGCGCCGTTGCCGGGACAGCGGGCTCGGGGAGCAGGTCACCGGATACGAGATCCACCACGGGGTGACCGAGGCCGTCGGCGGCGAGCCGTTCCCCGGCGGCTGCGTGACCGGCGCCGTCTACGGCACCTCCTGGCACGGGCTGCTGGAAAGCGACGGGTTCCGGCGGGCCTTCCTGCGGCGGGCGGCAGCGGCCGCCGGCCGCGAGTTCACCCCCGTCGCGGTCTCGTTCGCCGCCGCCCGGGAACGGCAGCTCGACCTGCTGGCAGACCTGATCGAAGCCCACGCCGACACCGGCGCCCTGCGCACGCTCATCGAGCAGGGCCCGCCCGCCGGCCTGCCGTTCGTCCCGCCGGGAGGACCATGAACCAGCCGCTGGCGCTGATCTCCGCCTCCGACACCGACCTGCTGGCGGCCCGGGCCAGCGGCGGAGCGTGGCGGCTTGCCAACCCCGCCCGCACCGGCCCGGACGAGGTGCCCGGTCTGCTCGACGGCGCCTGCTGCGCGGTGGTGCGGCTGCTCGGCGGCCGCCGCAGCTGGCCGGAGGGCCTGGACTCGGTGCTGGCCAGCGGGGTGCCGGCGGCCGTGCTCAGCGGCGAGCCGGAGCCCGACGCCGGGCTCATGGCCCTGTCCACCGTGCCGGCCGGGGTGGCCGCGCAGGCCCACGGCTACCTGGCCGAGGGCGGCCCCGGCAACCTGGCCGAGCTGGCCCGGTTCCTGACCGGGACGATCGGCCTGACCGGCGAGCCGTTCGAGCCGCCCCGCCCGTTCCCCGGCCACGGCCTGCACGGCGAGCGGGAACAGCGGCCGGACCGGCCCACAATCGGCATCGTGTTCTACCGGGCGCACGCGGCCAGCGGCAACACCGGGTTCGTGGACGTGCTCGCGGACGCGGTGGAGGCGCACGGGGCCAACGCCCGGCCGGTGTTCTGCGCCTCGCTGCGGTCGGCCGGGCCCGAGGTCACCGGCCCCGGCGGGCTGCTCGCCGGGACCGACGCGCTGATCGTCACCGTGCTCGCGGCCGGCGGCACCGTGGCGGCGGACGCCGCCGCCGGCGGCGACGAGGAGGCCTGGGACGTGGCCGCGCTGGCGGACCTGGACGTCCCGGTGCTGCAGGCGCTGTGCCTGACCACGCCCCGGCGCCAGTGGCGGGAATCCAGCGCCGCGCTCACCCCCATGGACGCCGCCATGCAGGTGGCCGTGCCCGAGTTCGACGGCCGGCTGATCACTGTCCCGTTCTCGTTCAAGGAAACCGGAACGGACGGGGTACCCGAGTATGCCGCGGATCCGGAGCGGGCCGCCCGGGTGGCCGGGATCGCGGTCGCGCACGCCCGGCTGCGGCGGGTGCCGCCGCCGCAGCGGCGGCTGGCGATCATGCTGTCGTCGTATCCGACGAAGCACGCCCGGATCGGCAACGCGGTCGGGCTCGACACCCCGGCCTCGGCCGTTGTGCTGGCCGGCGCGCTCGCGGGCGCGGGCTACGACCTGGGCGGGGACTTCCCGGCCGACGGCGACGAGCTGATCCGCCAGCTCATCGCGGCGGGCGGGCACGACACCGAATGGCTCACCGCCGAGCAGCTCGCGGCCGCCCCGCTGCGAGTGCCGCGCGCCGGCTACCAGCGCTGGTTCGCCGGGCTGCCGGCCGCCCTGCAGGCGTCGGTGCGCGAGCACTGGGGCGAGCCGCCCGGCACCCTGTACACCGACGGCGACGACATCGTGCTGGCCGGGCTGCGGTTCGGCAACGTGGTGGTGATGATCCAGCCGCCGCGGGGCTTCGGCGAGAACCCGGTCGCCATCTACCACGACCCGGATCTCCCGCCGTCCCACCATTACCTGGCCGCCTACCGGTGGCTGGAACGGTCGTTCCGGGCCGACGCCGTCGTTCACCTCGGCAAGCACGGCACGCTGGAATGGCTGCCAGGCAAGGGGCTCGGCCTGTCCGCGGAGTGCGCGCCGGACGCGGCGCTCGGCGACCTGCCGCTGATCTACCCGTTCATCGTGAACGACCCGGGCGAGGGCACGCAGGCCAAGCGGCGCGGCCACGCCACGATCATCGACCACCTGATCCCGCCGCTGGCGCGCGCCGACAGCTACGGTGACCTGGCCCGGCTGGAGCAGCTGCTGGACGAGTACGCCACGGTCAGCGCGCTCGACCCGGTCAAGCTGCCCGCGGTCCGCGCCCAGGTGTGGGAGCTGATACGGGCCGCCGAGCTGCACCACGACCTGCAGGTGGACGCCCAGCCGGGAGCGGCGCAGTTCGACGACTTCGTGCTGCACGTGGACGGGTACCTGTGCGAGGTCAAGGACGCGGTGATCCGGGACGGCCTGCACGTGCTGGGCCAGCCGCCAGCGGGCGAGCAGCTGGCCGGCACCGTGCTGGCGGTGCTGCGGGCGGCCCAGGTGTGGGGCGGCCGGGCCGCCCTGCCCGGCCTGCGCACCGCCCTCGCCGCGCACCTGGGAGTGCCGGAGACGGACGACCGGGTAGCGACCGACCGGCTTGAGGAGTCCGCAGAGCGACTGGTGGCCGGGCTTGCGGGGGCCGGCTGGCAGGCTGGCAAAGCCGCCGCGGTCACCGAGGAGGTGCTGGGGGAGCCGGCCCCGGCGGTGACCGCGATCCTCGAGTTCGCCGCCGCCGAGGTGGCGCCGCGACTGGCCCGCACGAGCGAGGAGATCACGAACCTGCTGCGGGCGCTGGACGGCCGGTACGTCCCGGCCGGGCCGTCCGGGTCACCGTCGCGCGGGCTGGTGAACACGCTGCCGACCGGCCGCAACTTCTACTCGGTCGACCCGAAGGCGATCCCGTCCCGGAACGCCTGGGCCACCGGGTCGGCGCTGGCCGAGTCGCTGCTGGCGCGGCACCTGGCCGACACCGGCGAGTACCCGCGGTCGGTGGGGCTGACCGTGTGGGGCACGTCGGCCATGCGCACCCAGGGCGACGACATCGCCGAGGTGCTGGCGCTCATCGGTTGCCGTCCGGCCTGGGACGAGGCCTCCCGGCGGGTGACCGGGTTCGAGATCATCCCGGCGGCCGAGCTCGGCCGGCCCCGGATCGACGTCACCGTCCGCATCTCGGGCTTCTTCCGGGACGCGTTCCCCCACGTGATCACGCTGCTGGACGACGCGGTCCGGGCGGTCGCCGGGCTTGCCGAGCCGCCGGAGCTGAACTACCTGCGGGCGCACGCCGAGGCCGACGCCGCCGCGCACGGTGACCGGCGGCGGGCCACCACCCGCATCTTCGGCTCCCGGCCCGGCTCGTACGGGGCCGGCCTGCTGCCGCTGATCGACGCCGGGAACTGGCGCAGCGACGCCGACCTGGCCGAGGTGTACGCGGTGTGGGGGGGCTACGCCTACGGCCGCGGGCTCGAGGGCCGGGCGGCCCGGGCTGACCTGGAGGCCTGCTTCCGCCGCATCACGGTCGCGGCCAAGAACGCCGACACCCGCGAGCACGACATCGCCGACTCCGACGACTACTTCCAGTTCCACGGCGGGATGGTGGCGATGGTCCGGCACCTGAGCGGGCAGTCGCCGCACGCCTACATCGGCGACTCGGCGGTGCCGGACCGGGTCCGCACCCGCACTCTTGCCGAGGAGGCGCGGCGGGTGTTCCGGTCCCGGGTGGTCAACCCGCGCTGGCAGGCCGCCATGGCCCGGCACGGCTACAAGGGCGGGTTCGAGCTGGCCGCCACCGTGGACTACCTGTTCGGCTACGACGCCACCGCCGGGGTGGTAGACGACTGGATGTACGAACGGCTGGCAGCGACCTACGTGTTCGACGAGCAGGTCAGCGGGTTCCTGCGAGAGTCCAACCCGTGGGCGCTGCGCGGCATCACCGAGCGGCTGCTGGAAGCCGCCGGCCGCGGGCTGTGGGCGGAGCCGGACCCGGCGACCCTGGACCGGCTGCGGGCTGAGTACCTGGAAACCGAAGGCGACCTGGAAGGCGACGACTGAGTATGGGCTTCCCCTTCTCCGCGATCGTGGGCATGGACGACCTGCGGCTGGCGCTGGTGCTGAACGCGGTGTCGCCCGCGGTCGGCGGGGTGCTGGTGCGCGGCGAGAAGGGAACCGCCAAGTCCACCATGGTCCGCGCGCTGGCCGCGATCCTGCCGGAGGTGGCGGCGGTCGCCGGGTGCCGGTTCAGCTGCGACCCGGCCGATCCGGACCCGGACTGCCCGGACGGCCCGCACGAGCGCGGCGCCGCCGGCCAGGCCCGGCCGGCCCGGCTGGTGGAGCTGCCGGTGGGGGCCAGCGAGGACCGGCTGACCGGCGCGCTGGATATCGAGCGGGCGCTGACCGAAGGGGTGAAGGCCTACGAGCCGGGCCTGCTCGCGGCCGCCCACCGCGGCGTGCTGTACGTGGACGAGGTCAACCTGCTCCATGACCACCTGGTCGACCTGCTCCTCGACGCCGCCGCGCTCGGCACCTGCTACATCGAGCGCGACGGCGTGTCGGTCCGGCACGCGTCACGTTTCCTGCTGGTCGGGACGATGAACCCGGAGGAAGGCGAGCTCCGCCCGCAGTTGCTCGACCGGTTCGGCCTCTCGGTCGAGGCCGCCGCCCCGCAGGACCCCGGCGAGCGGGCGGAGGTGGTGCGGCGGCGGCTGGCCTACGACGCCGGCCCGGCGGACTTCACCGCCCGCTGGCAGGACGCCGAATGCGGGCTGGCTGAGCGGATCGTGGCGGCCCGGAGCCGGCTGCCGGGGGTGTCGCTGCCCGACGCCGCGCTGCGGCAGGTGGCTGCGGTGTGCACGACGTTCGGGGTGGACGGGCTGCGCGCAGACCTGGTGACGGCCCGGGCGGCGGCCGCGCACGCGGCCTGGCAGGGCCGGGCCGAGGTGACCGCCGAGGACATCCGGGCGGCGGCCCGGCTGGCGCTGCCGCACCGGCGCCGCCGGCAGCCGTTCGACGCCCCCGAGCTGGCCGCCGACGAACTCGACCGGGCACTGGCCGAAGCGGCGGAGGCCGGCGACGACGACGGCCCGGACGATGACCCGGACGCCGGCGGCCACGGGGGCCCCGGAGGCGACGACGGGCCGGGCCCGGAGCGGGGACCAGCCGGGAGCGGCTCGGCAGAGCACGGGGCCGGGGACACCAGCTCCGGTGACGGCGGCGCTGCGGCCCGCGATGCCAGCGATGACCACACGGCCCGCGGTGCCAGGGACCAAGGCGCCGGGGACGAAGGCGCCGGGGACGAAGGCGCCGGGGACGGCTCCGGCCAACGCCCGGGCCGCAGCGGCGGGACCTTGCAGCCGGCCCGGCCTGATCCGGCGTTCCGGGTGCGGCGGCTGGAAGTGCCGGGCGCGGGCAGCGGCGCGGCCGGGCGCCGTTCCCGGTCCCGCGCCGGGACCGGCCTGGTGACCGGGTCAACCGTGCCCCGGGGCCGGGTCACCCGGATCCACCCGGCTGCCACCCTGGCGGCGGCGGCTCCGCACCAGGCGGCGCGGGGCCGGGTGCCGCCGGGCGGGCTGCTGCTGCGGCGCGAGGACCTGCGCGAACCTCGCCGGGAAGGCCGGGAGGGCAACCTGGTCCTGTTCCTGGTGGACGCCAGCGGGTCGATGGCGGCAAGGACGCGGATGGGGGCGGTCAAGGGCGCGGTGCTGTCGCTGCTGCTCGACGCCTACCAGCGCCGGGACAAGGCGGGCGTGATCGCGTTCCGGGGCGAGGGGGCGCAGGTGCTGCTGCCGCCCACCTCGTCACCGGAGGCGGCGGCCGCCCGGACCTCGCCGAGGGCGAGGTGCTCGGCCCGGAGGGCGCCGGCGAGCTCGGCGGCGAGGCCGAGCCGGAAGCGGCCGGTCTCGCAGTCGATGATCAGCGCCTGGACCCCGGTCCTCGCGATCCGGCCCGCGACCTC
>DASQSC010000288.1:0-2789 GCA_035642555.1 Streptosporangiaceae bacterium
AGTCGACCACGTCACCTCGCAGCGTCCCGGGTGAGCGCAGCAGCCGGTCGGTGAGGTTGCCGGTCGCGCCGCCGAGCAGCAGCCCCAGCGTCACCGCCCAGGGCGCGCTGCCAAGCCGCCGGGAGGTGCGCACGATAAAGACGATCACCCCGACCGCGATCAGCGAGAACACCACGGTCATGGATGTCCCGATGCTGAACGCGGCACCGCTGTTGCGCAGCACCTGCAGCGACAGCACGCCGTCGATCAGGTGCACCACCCGCCCCGGGCGGAGCGTGGCCACCACGACGGCCTTGGACACCTGGTCCAGCAGGTAGACGGTGGCGGCGATGGCCACGAGCAGCACGACCCGGCGGCGGGAGGACTTTGCCACCGCGCCGGGCTCAGTCAGCGCCGTTCCTCGCGCTGCTTGCATGACACGCACAGAGTCGCCCGGGGGAACGCCTGGAGCCGGGCCTTCCCGATCGCCTTCCCGCATGACTCGCAGACGCCGTAGGTCCCGTCCTCGATTCTGGCCAGCGCCTGCTCGCTGGTCTCCAGCAGGGTCCGCTGGTTCTCGGTGAGCGCGAGCTCGTGCTCCCGCTGGAACGTCTTCGCCCCCGCGTCGGCCTGGTCATCGCCGGCGTCACCGACCGCATCGCCGAGCCGGTCCGCGATGTCGGACTCGGCGGCGGCGATGTCCGCGCGCAACCCGGCGACCTCGGCCAGGAGTTCTTTCCTAATCTTTTCGATTTCCCCCTCAGTCCAGGGTTTTTCTCCAGAACGAACGGGCAGTGCCCCCGGCTCGGGCGCGGCGGCTGCGGCCATGTCCTGCCTCCCCGGCACGATCATCGTGCTGACCACAGTCAGTCGATCCTGGATACGAGCAGTCACCGGAGGATAGTTCGCAGATTGGCCCGTCTGCAAACACCGTTGCGGCGGGTGGATTCAGGCCCGTCCCGCGGCCCTGGCATCGGATATTGTGACACTCGCAAGGCTGTGAAGGGGACAGCTGCCGCTGATCGCGGCCAGGAGCGACCCGGGGACGGTGCGAGCCCGGGGGCAGGCCAGCGGACCAGATCACCCCGGAGCCGCCGGAAGAACAGTGCTGCCGGAACCGCCGCGGGCCCTCGGCCCGCCCGGGGCACCCAGTAGAACCGGCCGCTGGCAGCAGCCGCCAGGCTGCTGCCCCAATGAAGCGGGCCGATGACCGCCCAGCGGGCGCCGGCCAAGGAGGGTGGTACCGCGGGGCCGCCGCCGGCGCGCCTCGTCCCTCCAGCGAAGACTCGAGCCACGGGCGGCACCCGCCACCCGGCCGATGACCCGCAGGAGGGAAGGTTCCCATGCCGCACGCCGACGGGGCACCAGCGCGTTACTTCCCGGACCTGCCGCCCGCGATCGACCTGACCGCGATCGAGCACGAGATGCTCGCCCGCTGGCGGGACGGCAAGGTGTTCGAGCGGTCCCTGGACCAGACCGCCGGCGGCCGGCTGTGGACTTTCTACGAGGGCCCTCCGACCGCCAACGGCATGCCAGGCGTGCACCACATCGAGGCGCGGGTGTTCAAGGACGTGTTCCCGCGCTTCAAGACCATGCAGGGCTACCACGTCCCGCGGCAGGGCGGCTGGGACTGCCACGGGCTGCCGGTCGAGGTGGCGGTGGAGAAGGAACTCGGCCTGAACGGCAAGCAGGACATCGAGGCCTACGGCATCGCCGAGTTCAACCAGCGCTGCCGGGAGTCGGTGCTCCGGTACGTGGACGCGTTCCAGGAGATGACCGACCGGCTCGCCTACTGGATCGACCTGTCCCGCGCCTACCGGACGATGGACCCGTCCTACGTGGAGTCGGTCTGGTGGTCGCTGAAAGCCATCTTCGACAAGGGCCTGCTGGTCAGGGACTACCGGATCAGCCCCTACTGCCCCCGGTGCGAGACCCCGCTGTCCGACCACGAGATGGGACAGCCCGACGTCTACCAGACCGTCACCGACCCGGCGATCACTGTCCGGCTCCCGCTGCTGACCGTGCCGGACGGCGCACCGCCCGAGCTGGCCGGCGCCGACCTGCTGATCTGGACCACCACCCCGTGGACGCTGGTGTCCAACACCGCGGTCGCGGTCCATCCCCGCGAGAGCTACGTGGTGGCCCGCAAGGCGGGTGACAGCGAGACCGTGGTCGTCGCCGAGCAGCTTGCCGAGCGCGTCCTCGGCGAGGGCTGGCACGTGCTGGCCAGGATGCCCGGCGCGCTGCTCGCCGGCGCGACCTACCGGCCCCCGCTGGCCCTGGTGGACATCCCCTCCGCGCACCGGGTGGTGACCGCCGAGTTCGTGACCATGGCGGACGGGACCGGGCTGGTGCACCTGGCACCCGCGTTCGGCGCGGACGACATGGCCGCCGGGCGGGCGAACGGGCTCCCGGTGGTCAACCCGGTCGGCCCGGACGGGCATTTCGACCCGTCCGTGCCGCTGGTGGGCGGGAAGTTCTTCAAGGATTCGAACGGTGTCCTTACCCACGATCTCGCCGAGCGAGGGCTGATCTTCCGGGACGAACTGCACGACCACAGCTATCCGCATTGCTGGCGGTGCGAAACGCCACTGCTCTACTACGCGGTGCCCTCCTGGTTCATCCGGACCACGGCGATCAAGGACCAGCTGCTGGCCGAGAACGAGAAGACGAACTGGCAGCCGTCCACGATCAAGCATGGCCGGTACGGCGAGTGGCTGCGCAACAACGTCGACTGGGCGCTGTCGCGGACCAGGTACTGGGGCACCCCGCTGCCGGTCTGGGAATGCGAGAACGACCACCTGACCTGC
>DASQSC010000289.1:0-2593 GCA_035642555.1 Streptosporangiaceae bacterium
CCGCTGGACTGGAAGGCGGCCCAGTGGCTGCCGGTCTACCTGGTCGGCATGGGCATCATCTCCTGGCAGGGCCAGTACACCGGCGAGGAGTCCAACGCCCCGCCGCTGGCCACCATGCACATCCCGTTCTGGTGGGACATGCTGATCGTGGCGGTGTTCAGCCTGGTCATCTACTACTGGGCGATGGCCGTCCGGGCACCGAGGGAAGAGGTCCTCGAGCTGGTGGCCCGGCAGTCCGCACCGGCCGAGGAGGCGGCACCCGCCGCCTGACCGGCGCCTCCCGGCACAGCGGGGCCCCATCCCGGTCACACGGGATGGGGCCCCGTCCCGGTTACCACGGGCCGGCCGCTGCTACCCCGGCGCCAGCCTGCCAGGCCGGCCGTGGAGCCCCAGGGCCGTTCAGGCACCATGGGCGTGCCGGTACCGCGCCAGCACGGTGCCCTCGATCAGGCCGGGCGGCACGGGGCCGAACCGGCGGCTGTCCACCCCGCCCGCATCCGGGCTGGCTGACTCCAGCCACCAGCCCCCGGCCTCCCGGCGCACCGCCCGCTTGACGATCAGCAGGTCCGGCCGGCCGGGCTGGCGCGCCACCACCAGCCGCCCCGGCCGCACCCGCACCGCCTGGCCGGCCCGCACCGGGCGGCGGACCAGCAGCCAGTCCCCGGGCCGCAGGACCGGCTCCATGGACCGCTCGGCGACCGCTACCCGCCACAGCGGCCAGCGGACCCGCGCCATGGCCTCCTCCCTCCCGGCTTGCGAGCATCCCGACGGGGTAGTGTCGGCTGCGGTATCCCATGATCCGACATGAGAGAAGGAAATCGATGAGGCTGCTCGCACGTCTCCTCGAGCCAAGGGCCACCGCCTACGCTCACTGTGACCTTCCCTGCGGGGTCTACGACCCCGCCCAGGCACGGATCGAGGCCGAGTCCGTCAAGGCGATCTGCCAGAAGTATGCCGACAGCACCGACCCGGCTTACCAGACCCGCGCGCTGATCATCAAGGAACAGCGGTCCGAGCTGGTCAAGCACCACCTCTGGGTGCTGTGGACCGACTACTTCAAGCCGCCGCACTTCGAGAAGTACCCGCAGCTGCACCAGCTGTTCAACGAAGCGACCAAGCTCGCTGGCGCCAGCGGCACCAAGGGAACCGCCGACGTGGCCACGGCCGAACAGCTGCTGGCCAAGATCGACGAGATCGCGAAGATCTTCTGGGAGACCAAGCAGGGCTGAGGCTCGGCGCACGTAGCGAGGGCCGCGCGGCTGCCGCCGCGCGGCCCTTATCCGTTACATCCGGTTCGTTCTCTGTGATAGCCGCAGGTCCGGGGGCTGGCTTCCGGCCCACGCCGCCGGACACGGTAGGTTGCATGCAGGAGCCAAGGCGACGCCGCTGACCGTGTCCGCCGGGGAGGGCAGAGTTGACCAAGGAAACGACCGCGGGGCCACGGTCTGCCGCGCCGACAGCTGTGATCGCTGAGGACGGGACCGCCGATGGCCCCGTCACCCAGGATCAGGTGTCCATCCGGCTGCCGGCCGAGGGCGCCTACCTGTCCGTGCTGCGGACGGCCACGGCCGGCCTGGCGGCCCGGCTCGACTTCACCCTGGACGAGATCGAGGACCTGCGCATCGCCGTCGACGAGGCATGCGGCATGCTGCTCGCCCAGGCGCCGCCGGACGCGAGCCTGGAGTGCGATTTCACGCTCGACGAGGACCGGATGAGCGTTGCGGTGTCCGCCGCCAGCAGGCACGGCCAGCCGCCCGCCCGTGACACGTTCGCCTGGACCGTGCTGTCGGCCCTGGCCGGCAGCGCCGATGCCTGGGTCGGGCCCGACGGCAAGGTCACCGTCCTGCTGCGCAAGGTACGCGGTACATCGAGGCCGGGGTGACCGGGGACATCGAGACCCGGGTGGCCCGGGAAATCGACGCCCAGGTGGACGAGGAGATCGACCTCGAGGTCGCCGAGGAGCTGGAGACTGCCGACGGCGAGGTCGTCCGTGCCCCCGTTGCTGCCCGGATCCAGCACGCGGTCCCCGACCGCGGCCGGGCCAGGCAGCTGTTCGAGCGGCTCGCCACCCTGCCAGGCAACGACGAGGAGCGGGTGCGCATCCGCAGCGACCTGGTCGAGCTGCACCTGCCGCTGGTCGAGTACCTGGCCCGCCGGTTCCGCAACCGCGGTGAGTGGCTCGACGACCTCACCCAGGTGGCCACGATCGGCCTCATCAAGTCGATCGACCGGTTCGACCTGGCCCGCGGGGTTGAGTTCTCCACCTACGCCACCCCGACCATCGTCGGCGAGATCAAGCGGCACTTCCGCGACAAGGGCTGGGCGGTCCCGGTTCCTGGCGGCCTCCAGGACCGCAAGCGGGCGCTCGCCAAGGCCATCGGTGAACTATCAGAAATGCAGGGGCGGGCGCCCACCGTGGCCGAGCTCGCGGCCCACCTCCAGATGAGCGAGAAGGAGGTGCTGGAGGGGCTGGAGTCGGCGAACGCCTACTCGACCGTGTCGCTGGACGCGCCCGACTCCGGCGACGACGACGCGCCGGCCGTGGCCGAGTCGCTGGGGATCCTGGACGAGGCGCTGGAGGGCGTGGAGTACC
>DASQSC010000290.1:0-3737 GCA_035642555.1 Streptosporangiaceae bacterium
ATCTTCTTCAACCAGGGGCACGTGTGCTGCGCCGGATCCCGGCT
Source organism: Streptosporangiaceae bacterium (assembly GCA_035642555.1). Classification (GTDB taxonomy): domain Bacteria; phylum Actinomycetota; class Actinomycetes; order Streptosporangiales; family Streptosporangiaceae; genus JAIRTY01. The sequence goes on from DASQSC010000290.1 coordinate 45, forward strand.
GCTGGCGCAGGAGTCCATCGCCGGGCCGCTGCTGGAACGGCTCAAGCAGCGGCTGGGCACGCTGCGCCTGGGCGACCCGCTGGACAAGAACACCGACATCGGCGCGATCAACTCGCGGCAGCAGCTCGACAAGATCCGGGACCTGGCCGCGGCCGGGGCAGCGGAAGGGGCGGAGCGCTGGTCCCCCGCCTGCCAGCTGCCAGACCGCGGGTACTGGTTCCCGCCGACGCTGTTCTCCGGCGTCAGCCAGTCACACCGGATCGCGCAGGAGGAGATCTTCGGGCCGGTGCTGTCGGTCCTCACCTTCCGCACCCCGGAGGAAGCCGTGGCCAAGGCGAACAACACCCCCTACGGGCTGTCCGCCGGGGTCTGGACCGAGAAGGGCAGCCGGATCCTGTGGATGGCGCAGCGGCTGCGGGCCGGTGTGGTGTGGGCCAACACCTACAACCGGTTCGACCCGGCGAGCCCGTTCGGGGGCTTCCGGGAGTCGGGCTTCGGACGGGAGGGCGGCCGGGCCGGGCTGGCCGCGTACCTCGGGTGAGGCGTCATGGCTGAGCGCGGGCGCTCACGGAGCAGCGGAACGGGACGGCGGACGGCCGGGGCCTCGTCCGCACCGGACTCGCCGCCGAGGCGGGGCGAGCAGGAACCCGCGCCTGGCCGGGTGGCTGTCAGCAAGACCTACAAGCTGTACCTCGGGGGGCAGTTCCCCCGTTCGGAATCTGGCCGGTCCTACCCCGTGACGGCGGCCAGCGGCGCGGTGCTGGCGCACGCCGCGCAGGCGTCGCGGAAGGACGCGCGGGATGCGGTGGTGGCCGCCAGGAAGGCGGTGCCCGGGTGGGCCGGGGCGACCGCCTACAACCGGGGCCAGGTGCTGTACCGGGTGGCGGAGATGATGGAGGGCCGGGCGGCGCAGTTCGCCGCCGAGTGCGCGGCCGCGGAAGGGCTGGCAGGCCCCGCGGCGGCGCAGGTGACGGCCGCCGCCATCGACCGGTGGGTGTGGTACGCCGGCTGGCCGGACAAGGTCGCCCAGGTGGCCGGGGCCGCCAACCCGGTCGCCGGGCCGTACTTCAACTTCAGCGTGCCCGAGCCGACCGGGGTGGTGGCGGTGATCGCGCCGCGGTCCAGCCTGCTCGGGCTGGTCAGCGTGCTCGCCCCGGTGATCGCGACCGGCAACGCCGCGGTCGTGGTCGCCAGCGAGCGGGCCCCGCTGCCCGCGGTCACGCTGGCGGAGGTGCTCGCCACCTCGGACCTGCCGCCCGGCGTCGTGAACCTGCTCACCGGCCGGACCGCCGAGCTGGCGCCGGTGCTGGCCGCGCACATGGACGTGAACGCGATCGACCTCACCGGGGCCGGCGCCGCCGGCCGGGCGGAACTGGAACGGCTCGCGGCCGGCAACGTCAAGCGGGTGTTCGCCGCCGAGGACGACTGGGCGGAGCCGCCGGGCCTGTCCCGGATGCTGGCCTTCCTTGAGGTCAAGACCGTCTGGCACCCGGTCGGGATCTGAGCACCGCACATCCTGTCCGGTTTGCCCTGACTTGACCCGCCGGATACCCGGTAGCGGCGAGATGTCACCGGGAGTTCGCCAGCGCATCACGGTGTTGTGCCCGGCCAGCAGCATGTCGTGGTTCACCGTGTGAGCGTGCGGATCGCGATCATTACCGAGACCTTCCCGCCAGACGTCAACGGAGTCGCCAACTCGGCGCTGCGCGTCGCCGAGCACCTGGTGACGCGCGGTCACCAGCCGCTGGTCATCGCGCCGGAGCCGGCCGGCGACGCGCCGGGAGATCCCGGCCCCTTCCCGTTCCCCGTGGTGCGGGTGCCGTCGGTCCCCATGCCCGGGTACCGCAGCTTCCGGCTCGGCCTGCCGAGCCGGAAGCTGCGGGCCGCCCTCGCCGCGCACCGTTCCGACCTGGTGCACCTGGCCAGCCCGTTCGTGCTGGGCGCATGGGGGGCTACCGCCGCCCGGCGGCTCGGCGTGCCCACGGTCGCGGTGTACCAGACCGACGTGCCCGGCTACGCCCGGGTGTACCGGACCGGCCCGCTCGGCGAGGCAACGGCCTGGCGCTGGCTGCGCCGCATCCACAACGCGGCCGGCCGCACCCTGGCGCCGTCCACGGCCAGCGCCGCCAGCCTGCGCGCCCACGGCGTGCAGCGGGTCTGGTGGTGGGGCCGGGGCGTGGACACCGAGCGCTATCACCCGGGCCAGCGCAGCGCGCTGGTCCGGTGCGCGCTGGCCCCGCGGGGCGAGACGCTGATCGGTTACGTGGGCAGGCTGGCCGCGGAGAAGCGGGTGGACCTGCTGCGCGAGGTCGCCCGGCTGCCCGGCACCCGGCTGGTGATCGTGGGCGGCGGCCCGGCCGGGCCGGCCCTGCGCCGGGAGCTGCCGGAGGCGGTGTTCCTGGGCCCGCGCCACGGCACCCAGCTGGCCCGGGTCTACGCCAGCCTGGACGTGTTCGTGCACGCGGGCGCGCACGAGACGTTCGGCCAGACGCTGCGCGAGGCCGCGGCGAGCGGGCTGCCGGTGGTGGCACCCGCCGCTGGCGGGCCGCTGGACCTGGTCGAAGACGGCGTCACCGGGTACCTGGTGCCGCCCGGGGATGCCGCGGCGCTGGCCGCGGCGGCGGGCCGGCTGGCCGCCGGCCCGGGCCTGCGGGCGGCGATGGGCGCCGAGGCCCGGCGGCGGGTGGCCGGGCTCGGCTGGGCGGTGCTCGGCGACGAGCTGATCGGCCACTACCAGGCGGTCGTGGCCGGCCGGCTGCCGGGCAGGCAGCCGCGACGGCTGGCCGGGGTCGGGTCATGAGGATCGTCCGCCTGGCCAACTTCGTGACGCCGCGGTCCGGCGGCCTCCGCACCGCCCTGGCGGAGCTGGGCGCCGGCTACGCCGCGGCCGGGCATGAGCCGGTGCTGGTGATCCCGGGCGAGGCGGACCGGGACGAGCGCACCGCGCAGGGCCGGGTGATCACGCTGGCCGGGCCGGTGGTGCCGCTGTCGGGCGGGTACCGGGTGCTGCTGGCGCGGCGGCGGCTGGCCGCCCTGCTGGCATCGCTGCGGCCGGACCGGCTGGAGGTGTCCGACCGCACCACGCTGCGGTGGACCGGGCGGTGGGCGCGTGACCACGGGGTCCGGGCGGTGATGGTCTCGCACGAGAGCGTGGCCGGCCTGCTCGGTGCTGGCCCGGGGGGACGACCCCCCCAGACCCCCCCGCGCGGGCATGGCCCGGGGGGGGCGACCCCCCAGGACCCCCCCGCGGCCGGACTGCCCCGGATGGCCCGCGGCTCGGCACGGCGGCTCGCCGATGCGCTCAACGCGAGGACCGCGCGCAGCTACGACGAGGTGGTCTGCACGACGCGGTGGGCAGCGGCGGAGTTCGAGCGGCTGGCGGTGCCGAACCTGCGGCAGGTCCCGCTCGGGGTGGACCTGACGGCGTTCAGCCCGGGCCGGCGCTCGCCCCGGCTGCGGCGGCGGTATGCCGCCGGTGAGGAGGTGCTGGTGGTGCACTGCGGGCGGCTGTCGGTGGAGAAGAAACCGTACCGGTCGCTGACGGCGCTGGCCGGGCTGCGGGCGGCCGGGGTGCCCGCCGTGCTGGTGATCGCGGGTGACGGGCCGCTGCGGCGGGGGCTGGAGCGCCGGGCCGCCAGGGCCGGGCTGCCCGCCCGCTTCGCGGGGTTCCTGCCCGAGCGGGCCGCGGTCGCC
>DASQSC010000291.1:0-5446 GCA_035642555.1 Streptosporangiaceae bacterium
CGGCGCCCCGCTCGGCACCGGCTCGCCGCGGGCGCGCGCCCAGGCCGCGGCCAGCGTGACCGGCTCGCCCCCGCGGCCCTCCCGCGCGAGCAGCAGCGTCTCCGTGAGCGCCAGGTCATGGCAGCGCTCCACCCGCACCCCCGCCCGGAGCAGGCGCGGGTAGATCGCGGCCGTGTCCGCCCACACCCACCGCACGTCACCGGCGTGCTCATGCGCTGCCACGGCCGCCGCGAGATCTTCATTCCGAACGGTCTCGCCCTCCGTGCTGCCGTCCTCGCCCAGGTGCCGCAGCACGGCAGTGTTGCCCGGGCCCGCGACCAGCGCGACATGCTGCACGCAGTGATTGTCCGTCAGGGCACCGACACTCTTAAAGGAACCTGGTGAACCCGGCGGCCAGGGCTACCGCGATGCGCTGCCGGAAGGCGGCCCGTGACAGCTTGGCCGCGTCGGATGCGTTGCGCATGTTGCCGCATTCGATGAACACCTTGGGAACCGTCGACAGGTTGAGCCCGCCCAGGTCGGTGCGCACGTCGAGGCCGTCGTGTCCGACGTAGGTGGCGAACGGCTCGTGGGTGATCCGGTGGTAAGCGGCGCGGATGTCGCGCCCGAGCAGGGCCGACGGCTTGACGATGGGGCCGGTGTGACCGGGGACGAGGCCGGGCTCGATCACATCGAAGCCCACTCCGCTGGGCGGCCCGCCGTCGGCGTGGATGGAGATGGCAGCGTCGGCGTGCGCCCGGTTCCCGATCGCGGCGCGGTGGGTGACGCAGGGCCCGACCCCCTGGTCGTTGTGCCGGGTCAGCACGACCGTGGCGCCCTCCCGCCGGAGCAGCCGGGCCAGCCGTTTCGCGACGTTGAAGGTGAACGCGTGCTCGGCGTATCCGGCGTCGGTCTGGGTCCCGGTGGTGTCACACGGCTTCGTTTCCGTGATCACGTTCACGAGCCGGTTGATGACCTGCGGGTGCGACCAGTTGGCCCCGTTGTGGCCGGGGTCGATCGCGATGACCTTGCCCCGCAGCGGCCTGGCCGGGGCAGCGCCGGCCGCCCGGGTGGTGGGCGACGCGGTGGCGGCTACGGGTGAGTCGGCCGAGGCGGCGGGCGAGGCCGGCCTGGCGGCCGGCTGGTTCGCAGGGCCGGAAGCCGCGGCGCAGCCCGTCGCTCCCAGCACCAGCACCGTCATGGCGGCGCCGAGACGGGCGGGGCGGTTCAGCACGGGCTCACCCTAACGGGTGCCGGCGGACCGGGTGCCGTGTGCCCGGCCCGCCGGCACGTGCTGGGTGCTGCGGGGTCAGTGCCTTGGTGCCGGGTGCCGGGACCTCCCCTATCCGGCGGCCGTGCCGCTGCCGGGGCCAGCCGGGCCGCCGCTGGCGTCTGTGTGGTATCCGGCCGGGACCCCGCCCACCGAGGCCCAGGCCGCCAGCCGGGCGGAGGCCTGCCCCGGCAGCTCGCCCGCCGCCCAGCCCGCGAGCTCGGCCGCGATCGTGCTGCTGCTGGCGGCCCGGGCCTGCCCGATGCTGTGCCCGGAGCGGGATGGCTGGCCCCGCTCTGCGACGGAGTCGTAGATCACCCCGGGGGCCGGGTCGCCGCTCCGGGCGTGGTCCTCCTCGTCGCGGCCGGTTCCCCCTAGGTCGCCGGGCATGCCCGTGGCCGGGGTGTCCGGTCCGGGCTGCGCGGCTGCCGGAGCGCGGGCGGGCGCTCCGCGCCCGCCCGCGCGAGCCGCCTGCTGCGCACCAGGAACATGCTCACCCGGACCCTCGCCGGACTGGCCGGACTGCGTCTGGCCGGGCTCATCGACCGAGCCCTCCCGGCCGGTGCCGCCATTCCGGCCGGTGCTGCCATTCCGGCCGGTGCGACCATTCCGGCCAGTGTTGCCATTCCGGCCAGTGCTGCCCTCCCGGTCGCTATTGCCATCACGGCCCGCATTGCCCTCCCCGCCGGTGTAACCCTGCCGGTCGCCGGGGCCCTCCGAATCGGCGGCGCCGTCCCCGCCGGCTGATCCCGGCATGGTCCAGCTCACGGTCTCTGGCTCGGGCGGCTGCGGCTGCGCCTCGGCAGCGGCCGCAGGCTCACCGGGCACCTCTCCGGCCGGCGGGGCCGGTTCGCCGGCGCCCGGCCCGGGCGTTGTTCCTTCTCGCCAGGCGGCAGCCGCGCCCGCCTGGGCGGTCTTCGGCCGCTGGCGCTCAGGCCCACGGCTCTGACCCTGGCCCTGCCCTTGATCGTGGCCCAGGTCTTGACCCTGGCCCTGGCCCTGGCCCTGGGGCGAGCCGGCGCCCGGCGGACGTGAACGGCCCGGCTCTGCTGCCCCCGCCCGCTCGCTGGGAGCCCCGCCGCGACTACCGGCACTGCCCGGCTCTGCTGCCCCCGCCCGCTGGCTGGGAGCCCCGCCGGGGCTACCGGCACTGCCCGGCCGCCCGGCGGGATCGGCAGCTGCAGGGGTCCCTGCCTGGCGGTCCCCGGGGTCGCTCTGGCGACCAGCCGTGTCCGCGGCGCGGGCCGCGCCACCGGCATCGGGCAGGGACCGACCCTGACCCGCACTTCCCTGACCCGCGCCAGGTTCCACGACTCGGTGATCCTCGTTCGGCGCGTCTTGCGGACCCGGGCGGCCGTCATTCACGGCGGCCTCATCCGGGCGGAAACCCTCGTTCCCGGTCCGGTCGTCGCCCGCGCGGCCAGTTCGCTCGACCGGGTCGGTGCCGGGCGCGCTGCCTGGCCGGGCATCCCGGTGGCGGCTGGCGGGATCCTGGGCCATGCCCTCGATAGCCGGGGCTGGCGCGGGAACCCTGGGCCTCACGCGCCGCACCGCATTCCCGTCCGGCGGCCCTGGACGCGAGGACGGCCCAGGACGCGTGGACGGCCGCCCGCCGGTCCCGCTGCCCGGTGCTGCGTTCCCGTCCGGCGGGCACGGACGCGCTGTCGGCCCTTCGCTGGTCCCGCTGCCGGGTCCTGCGTTGCCAGCCGGCGGGCCCGGACGCGCTGTCGGCCGCTCGCTGGTCCCGCTGCCCGGTGCTGCATTCCCGGGCGGCGCACCCGGATGCGTCGCCCGCGGCCCGCCGGTCCCACTGTCCGGAGCTGCGGTCCCGGCCGACGGCCCCGGACGCGAGGACGGCCGCTCGCCGGTCCCGCTGCCCGGTGCCTTTCCTGCCGTCCGCTGCTGTCCCGGCGTGCGGGCCTCGTCCGGGGCCAGTGAGCTACGCATGCTCCCGGCGTCGCCCGGCTGCCCGAACGCCCAGGGGCTGGCGGCACCGCCCCAGGAACCAGCGTCTCCTGGCTCCTCCGGCGCCCGCAGGCCCAGGCTGTTGTCCCATTCCCCGGCCCGGGGACCGGTCCCGGGACCGGTTTCTCCGCCCGGTTCCTGGTGGACGTTGCCATTCTGACCGCGGGATCGGCCCCAGCCTCCGGCCTGGCCCTGGGTACTATCCCCCGTCTCGGCTTGGTATCCGGCCCCGGTGGGCTCGCCCGGGTCCCCCGGCCCGCCCTGGCCACCTGACCCGCCCGGGTTACCCGGCCCGCCCTGGCCACCTGACCCGCCCGGGCGACCTGACCCGCCCGGGCCACCCGGCTCACGCGGGTCCCCCGGACCGCGCGGTCCCGGGGGTTCCGGCCGGTCCGTGACCTCACGCCAGTCTCCGGCCTGGCCCCGGTCCCGCCCGCCGAACTCCCGGCTCTCCAGCAGGGCTGCCAGATGCTCTGCCTCGCGCGCGTCCACGCCGAAGACCACCCGCAGGCGGCCCCAGGGCTCCTCGATGGAATAGCCGACGTAGCTGGAGATTGGCGGCATCCGGCCCTTGGCGATGCCATGCGCGTTACGCCAGTGGTCCCATGCCCTTTCGAGCTTCGCCGCAGCCAGATGAGCGCGAGCGACCATCTCGGGATCAGGCATTGTCAGTCCTCCCGTGCAGAGCAGCCCCGTTCCCCGGTCCCCGGCAGGACCCACCGGCACCAGCTCTCGACAAGCTCCCCCCGGAGCTGCCGTGCTCCGCACTGAGGCGCCTCTCGCGGATCGCCGACGTGCTGCGGCCACCGGAGTGCCCCTGCGGCATGCCCAGCGTTGCCGGCAGTGATAGCGCTGCCGACTCCCCTCCTGCGCTGTGCGGCCGTCCTTCCGGCCGGCCACCGACGCAGCCTGGATCCACGACATACGTCCCAGCCGGATGTCAGCGATGCCGGCGTGTCCAGCCGGGCGGGTCCCACCTGCTGGACTAGTATGTCTGGCCCCCGCGGCTAGCAGGGGGGATTACGAGAAGTTCCATCGCGATTACTTGTCGTCACCGTGCCCGCATGCGCGCTGACCAGCGTGTCCGCCGGGAGCGCGGGTTTCCGGGGCGGCGCTCGCCACCGGCCCGATGAGGCGAACGAGACGGGCGAACCGCGAGCCATGGGAGGTGATATGCGCAAACTGATCGTCAGCAGCCTGGTTTCACTCGACGGCATCCACGATGATCCGCAGTCGTGGATCGGGGACTACTTCGACCAGCAGGCCGCGGAGGAGTCGCTGGCCGTGCTGCTCGACAGCGACGCGATGCTGATGGGCAGGAACACCTACGAATACTTCGCCCCCGTCTGGTCCTCGCCCGCAGGGCCTTACCTGGAGCGGATCAACGAGATGCCCAAATACGTCTTCTCGTCCACCCTGACGGCGGCGGACTGGAATAACACGACGATCATCTCCGGCGATCCCGTCGCCGCCGTGCAGGAGTTTAAGGGGCAGGGAGCCAAGCACCTGGTGATCTACGGCTACGGCCAGCTCGCCCAGACGATGCTCGAGCACGGCCTGATTGACCAGCTGAACTTCGTCATCAACCCGGTCATGGTGGGCAGCGGGACGACGCTGTTCCGCCCCGGCAGGCGCATGAAACTGCGCTTGGTCTCCACCCACGAGCGCCGCAACGGCGTGGTCATCCTGTCCTATGCCATGCCTGCACACGGGCAAGCTGAATAGGCACGGATCGCCGAGCGCCAGAAAATACCCGCTGCAGGACTAGTGAGCCGGCAGGCCGCCGGGGCCACGGCAATCCCCGGCCGGCCTGATAGACCCCGGCGCGTCGCACACAGCGCCTGAGCGAGCGGCCTATGACCGCGCCGCCCCCGTCCGGCCGGCTGGCCGCCGGGGCCGATCCCCCCTCTATTCCACTGTTCCTGCTGCCGGAGGTGCCCCCAAGCCTGCACGCACCCGGCACCATCGCTGCCGCGGGCGGGCGTGCCGCACGCGGCCGTCCATCATTCCGAACGGGGCTGCGGGATGCCCGCTAGCAGAGCGCGGACCTCGGTCTCCCGATACCTGCGGTGGCCCCCGAGGGTCCGGATAGACGTGAGCTTGCCGGCCTTGGCCCACCGCGTCACCGTCTTCGGATCAACGCGGAACATCGTGGCGACCTCGGCCGGCGTCAGAAGCGGCTCAGCCTCCGGTGTACGTGCTGACATGTTGTTAGGCCTCTCCTCCTGGACC
>DASQSC010000292.1:0-2770 GCA_035642555.1 Streptosporangiaceae bacterium
GTGATCTGCCGCAGTTGCGGCCGCACCGCGGACGTGGACTGCGCGGTCGGCTCGGCACCCTGCCTCACGGCGGTCGATGACCGGGGCTACGAGATCGACGAAGCCGAGGTCATCTACTGGGGCCGCTGCCCGGAGTGCCAGTCAGCATAGGGAGGACACATATGAGCGACGAGAACAAGTGCCCGGTCATGCACCCGACCGAGGTCCGGACGAACCGGGACTGGTGGCCGGAGCAGCTGAACCTGAAGCAGCTGCAGCACAACTCGCCCCTGGCCGATCCGATGGGCGGGGGCTTCAGCTACGCCGAGGAGTTCAAGACCCTCGACCTCGATGCCCTCAGGCGGGACATCGAGACGGTGATGACCACCTCGCAGGACTGGTGGCCGGCCGACTTCGGCCACTACGGGCCGCTGTTGATACGGATGGCGTGGCACGCCGCTGGCACGTACCGCATCGATGACGGCCGCGGCGGTGCCGGGACGGGCGAGCAGCGCTTCGCGCCCCTCAACAGCTGGCCCGACAACGCGAGCCTGGACAAGGCGCGCAGGCTGCTGTGGCCGGTCAAGCAGAAGTACGGCCGGAAGCTCTCCTGGGGCGACCTGATGGTCTTCGCCGGCAACTGTGCCATGGAGTCCATGGGGCTCAAGACATTCGGCTTCGGCGGCGGCCGGCAGGACGTGTGGGAGCCCACCGAAGTCAACTGGGGCGTGGAGGCCGCGTGGCTCGGAGATGAGCGCTACAGCGGGGACCGGCAACTCGCCAACCCGTTCGGCGCGGTCCAGATGGGCCTGATCTACGTCAATCCGGAGGGGCCGAACGGCAACCCGGATCCGATCGCCGCCGCCCGGGACGTCCGGGAGACCTTCCGCCGGATGGCCATGAACGACGAGGAGACGGTCGCGCTCATCGCCGGCGGGCACACGTTCGGCAAGACCCATGGCGCCGCGCCGGTCGCCGAGTACGTCGGCCCCGAGCCCGAGGCCGCCCCGATGCAGCAGATGGGCCTGGGCTGGAAGAACAGCTTCGGGACCGGCTCGGGCAACGACACCATCACCGGCGGGCCCGAGGGCATCTGGACTCCCACCCCCGTGACCTGGGACAACAGCTTCTTCGCGACCCTGTTCGGGTACGAGTGGCAGAAGGTGAAGAGCCCGGCCGGGGCGTGGCAGTGGATCCCCACGGATCCGGCCGCGGCCGACGTGGTGCCTGACCCGCACGACCCGTCGAAGCGGCGCGCCCCGGTGATGCTCACGACCGACCTCGCGCTGCGGATGGACCCGCTCTACGAGCCGATCTCGCGGCGCTTCCTCGAGCACCCGGAGCAGCTCGCCGACGCCTTCGCCAGGGCGTGGTACAAGCTGACGCACCGCGACATGGGCCCGATCACGCGGTATCTAGGGCCGCTGGTCCCGGCCGAGCCGCAGATCTGGCAGGACCCCGTGCCGCCGGTCACGCACGAGCTGATCGGGGCGGACGACATCGCAGCGCTCAAGCGCACCCTCCTCGCCTCGGGGCTGACGATCTCCCAGCTGGTCAGGACCGCCTGGGCGGCGGCGTCGTCGTTCCGTGGCACCGACAAGCGCGGCGGGGCCAACGGCGGCCGGATCCGCCTCGCGCCGCAGCACGACTGGGAGGTCAACAACCCGGCCGAGCTGGCGACCGTGCTGCGCCAGCTGGAGGAGGTCCAGCGCGACTTCAACAGCTCGCAGCCGGGCGCGGGCAAGCAGGTCTCCCTGGCCGACCTGATCGTGCTCGGCGGATGCGCGGCGGTGGAGCAGGCGGCGAAGAACGCCGGCTTCGACGTGCAGGTCCCGTTCGCGCCCGGGCGCACGGACGCCGCTCAGGACCAGACCGACGTGGAGTCGTTCGCCGTCCTGGAGCCGGCCGCGGACGGGTTCCGCAACTACGCCGGCAAGGTGGAGCCGCGGCTGGCCGAGCACGTGCTGGTGGACCGGGCGAGCATGCTGACGCTGACCGCGCCCGAGATGACCGTGCTGGTGGGCGGCCTGCGCGTGCTGAACGCGAACTACGACGGGTCCAGCCTGGGCGTGCTCACCCGCCGGCCGGAGACGCTGACCAACGACTTCTTCGTGAACCTGCTCGACATGGGCACGCAGTGGCGGCCGACGTCCGAGGCCGAGGACACCTTCGAGGGCCGCAATCGCCGGACAGGCGAGCTGGCGTGGACCGGCAGCCGGTGCGACCTGGTGTTCGGCTCCAACTCCCAGCTCCGCGCGATCGCGGAGGTCTACGCGAGCGACGACGCGCGGGAGAAGTTCGTGCGCGACTTCGTCGCCGCGTGGGACAAGGTCATGCACCTCGACCGGTTCGACCTGGCCTGATAGCGGGGCTCTGGCCGGCCGGCCCGGGGGCCGGCCGGCCGGCCAGAGCGGTCTTACGGAGCTGCCGGCCGGGCAGCAGCTGACAGGGCGGTCCAGAACGCGCACTGGTGGGTGCCCGCGAAGCTGGTCTCCGGCTGGGGCGAGGGCGGCGCCAGCGACTGGAGCTGCTGGCTGAGGCCGCTGAAGCGGGGCCAGAACGGGGCACCCGGCGGCGCAGGGGCTCCGTGCGCGGCGAAGCTGGTCCAGTACTCCTTCATGATCGTCGCTAGCTGCTGCTGGGACGGCGAAAGCGTGCCGCCGAAGGCGGCCGTCGGCAGGTCCATCAGGTACTGGATCTCGGACGCGTGGGCCGCCCCGTACGGGAAACTGACCGGGGGCAGGAAGTCCTCCGGCGCGTTCTCGTCGTTGAACTCGTAGCCGTAGACCGG
>DASQSC010000293.1:0-5361 GCA_035642555.1 Streptosporangiaceae bacterium
AGCCCATGGAAGTCAAGATCGGGATCCAGTCCATCCCGCGCGAGATCGTGGTGGACACCACTGCCACCGCCGACGAGGTGGAGCGGTCGCTGTCCGCGGCGGTCACCGACGGCGGCCTGTTCGCCCTCGCCGACGGCAGGGGCGGGAAGCTGCTCGTGCCAGCCGACAAGATCGCCTATGTCGAGTTCGGCAGCAACGAGAACCGCCGGGTCGGCTTCGGCGCCACCGTCTCCGGGCCGTACCCCTAGGCCCTGCCTCAGTCGGTGGCACCCTCGCCGTCCGGCTTCTCCCATCCGGCCAGTCCCAGCGCGGCCATTCGTTCCTCGTGCGCGTCGGTGAGGCGCGCGAACATGCGGCCGATCTCGCCCTGCGGGTGCGCCGCGGGGTCCCGGCCCGTCCCGCCGGCCAGCAGCCGCGCCAGCGGCGGGCGCTCGGCCGCCACCCGATGGGCCTGGGCCAGTGCCTCACCGACCAGCCGCCGCGCCCACAGCGCGAGCCGGCCCGCCACCGCCGGGTCGGCCTTGGTGGCGGCGCGGACCCTGGCCGTCACGAATTCCGCATGGCCGGTGTCGGCGAGCACGCTGAGCACCAGTTCCCGCGACGGGGCATCAAGCAGTTCGGCGATGGCCCGGTAGAAATCGGCGGCGATCCCGTCGCCGACATAGGCTTTCACGAGTCCCTCCAGCCAATCGGAGGGCTCGGTGCGGGCGTGGAAAGCATCCAGCGCCGCCATGAACGGCAGCATGGCCTGCTCCGGCCGCACATTCAGGCTGGCGATCCGGTCCCGCAACAGCGTGAAGTGACCGAATTCGGCGACCGCCATCCCCGCCAGCTCAGCCTTGTCGGCCAGCGACGGCGCCAGCGCCGCGTCCCCGGAAAGCCGGAAGAACGCCACCAGTTCCGCATAGGCGAGCAGGCCGAACAGGTCCAGCAGGCCGTCCTGGCGGCCATCGGTGGCCTCGTCCCGGGTCGCATCGGTCACACGCGGCAGACTAACAACCACCAGGGCGCGCCGCCGTCAGGCCGGTCAGCGCGATTGATACACTCGTGGCGCCTGGGAATGAGCCGGGTCCCGTAACGCGTTGCTCACAATGACGCAGGCGTGGCACGGCCCGGGTTTCCCGGGCATCGTGACGATATGCCAGCGAGGCGCGCGCCTTGCGCGCGGAAGCGAACAGGACGGCAGACCCCAGGCTTTCCGCAGGCCCGGCTGCGGGCCTGGCGAGGAAAGAAGTAGGAACTCTGACGACTGATACTGCGGCCATGCGGACCGAAACCGGAAGCGAAGAACCCGTTCCCCCCGTGGCCCCCACCAGCAAGACCTTTCAGGACCTCGGCGTCAGCGCCGATATCTGCGAAGCCCTCGCGGCCGAGGAGATCATCACCACCTTCCCCATCCAGACGCTCGCGCTGCCGATCGGGCTGGGCGGCCATGACATCATCGGCCAGGCCCGGACCGGCACCGGCAAGACGCTGGCCTTCGGCGTCCCGCTGCTGGAGCGGCTGCGCGACTTCCCCGCCAGCCGCCCGTACGCGCCCGGCGCACTGGTCGTGGTGCCCACCCGCGAGCTGGCCATCCAGGTGGCCGGCGACCTGAAGACCGCGGGCTCGCGGATCGGGACGCGGGTGCTGACCCTCTACGGCGGACGGGCCTACGAGCCCCAGATCGAGGTCCTGCGGGCCGGGGTGGACGTGGTGGTCGGCACCCCCGGCCGGCTGCTCGACCTGGCACGGCAGGGCCATCTCCGGCTGTCCGACGTGAAGACCCTGGTGCTCGACGAGGCCGACAAGATGCTCGACCTGGGGTTCCTCCCCGACGTCGAGCGGATCATCGAGCTCATCCCCGGCGAGCGGCAGACGATGCTGTTCTCGGCCACCATGCCGGGCGAGGTCGTGACGCTGGCCCGCCGGTACCTGCGGCAGCCGACCCATGTCCGGGCGGCGCAGGACGACGAGGCCGCCGACGTGGCGCTGACTACGCAGCACGTGTTCCGTGCCCACCAGCTCGACAAGATCGAGATGCTGGCGCGGGTGCTGCAGGCGGAAGGCCGCGGGCTCACCATGGTGTTCTGCCGGACCAAGCGCACCGCAGACCAGGTGGCGGCGGCGCTGGCCACCCGCGGCTTCGCGGCCGCGGCCGTGCACGGCGACCTGGGCCAGGCGCAGCGCGAGCGCGCGCTCCGGGCCTTCCGGCACGGGAAGGTGGACGTGCTGGTCGCGACCGAGGTCGCCGCCCGCGGCCTGGACATCGTCGACTGCACCCACGTCATCAACTACGAGTGCCCCGAGGATGACAACGCCTACGTGCACCGGATCGGCCGGACCGGCCGGGCCGGGCGCACGGGCGTGGCCGTCACCTTCGTCGACTGGCGCGACCTGCAGCGGTGGAAGCTGATCGACGAGGCGCTGGGGCTGGGCATCCCGGAACCGCCGGAGACCTACTCCACCTCCGATCACCTGTATGAGGCGCTGGCCATCCCGGCCGGCATCAGCGGCAGCCTGCCCCGCGACCGGCGCCGCCGGCAGGGGCTGGAAGCCGAGGAGATCGAGGACCTGGGCGAGACCGGGCGGACGAGGTCCCACGCGCCGCACCCGCGCGGGCGGGAGCGGACGCGGCCCCGGGTCCGGCGCCGCACCTGGAACAGCAAGCCGGGCCACGAGCCGGCCGGGGAGGCGAGCCGCGGCTCCGGCGCCGCGGCGCCGGGCGTCACCGGGGACGGCGGCAGTGACCAGGCCCCCCGCCGGCGGCGCCGCCGCGGCGGGAGGTCGCGCAGCGCCCGCGGAGGGCGGCCCGAGCCGGGCTGATGCCGGCCGCCAGCTGCCCGCCAGGAAACTCCCGGGGGAAGTTCACGACGGCTAGGTAGGCTGGCCGCCTGTGAGCACACCGAGAATGCTCCGGCTGCCCGGAGGGACGCGGCGGGTCACGATCGAGACCAGCCGCGGCTCATTCGCGGCACTGGAGGCGACGCCGGCCACCGGCGTCTGTGAGCGGCAGCCGGCGCTGCTTGTCCCCGGCTACACCGGCAGCAAGGAGGACTTCCTCCCGCTGCTCGAATCGCTGGCGGCGGCTGGCCGCCGGGTGGTGGCCATCGACATGCGCGGTCAGTACGAGACCGCCGGCGGCACCGACCCCGGGGACTACCAGCTACCCGCGCTGGCCGCCGACGTCGCGCTGATCGCCGACGACATCTGCCGCCGGGACGCCCCGTCACGGCCGCAGGGCCAGCGGATCCACGTGGTCGGCCACTCGTTCGGCGGCCTGGTGGCGCGCGAGCTCCTGCTGGCCCGGGCCGCCCGGGCCCGCTCGCTCACCCTGATGAGCTCGGGTCCCGGGACCCTGGCCGGCCCCCGGGCCGACTTCCTGCGCGGGATCCTGGCCGGACTTGACGGCGCCGACCCCGCCGGGCTGGCCGGCGAGATCAAGCGGATCTGGGATACCCACATGGAGCCGCAGGCGGTCGCGGACGGGGTGCCGGACGAGATCGTCGGCTTCCTGCGCAGGCGCATGCTCACCAGCTCCGCGGTCGGGCTCAGGGCCATGGCCGAGATCCTGCTCGGCTGCCCGGACCGGACCGCGGCGCTGGCCAGGCAGCGCGGCACGCCCAAGCTGGTCGTGTACGGCGAGGACGACGACGCCTGGGATCCGCAGACCCAGGAGGACATGGCGGCCAGGCTGGACGCGAAGCGGGTGTGCATCCCCGGCGCCGCGCACTCCCCGGCGGTGGAGGCACCCGAGACCGTGGCCAGCGTGCTCACCGGCTTCTGGAACGACGTGGAGTGCGGCCAGCGCCGCCGCTGATGCCGCTCACCGCCCGCCGGCGAGGTCATCGCCGGTGTCCAGGCCGTCCCACGGGCGGCGGGCTGCCGACGCCGCGGCGCCTTCCGGGCAGTGCGCCCGGAAGTCACACCAGCCGCAGCCGGGACCGGGCCGGGGCGGGAACACTTCGTCCCGCTGCCCGGCTGGCGCCCCGGCGCTGAACTTCCCGTCCGCCGCGGCGCACTCGGCCGCCACGTCCTCGGCCCGGCTGAGCTGCCGGGCCAGCCCCTGCTCGGTGTGGTCGCAGGCCAGCACCTGCCCGGTGGGCAGGTGATGCAACTCGACCCGGTGGCACGGCCGCCGCAGTACCCGCGCCGCCGCCAGCGCGTACAACGCCAGCGGCATCGACGTCCGGGCGTCCTCGCCGGTCAGCGCGCGTCGGCCGGTCTTGTAGTCCACCACGGCCAGCTCGCGGCCGCCGCCGGGCGCCGGCCGCTCGTCCAGCCGGTCGATCCGGCCTGACAGCACGATCGCGCTGGTCCGCAGTCCCACGGTGCGTTCCACCCCCAGCGGCTCGGCGGCCGGGTCCAGGCGGGCCGCGTAGGCCTCCACCATCCGGCGGGCCCGGGCCAGCTGCTCCTCCGACTGGGCGGCGCCGGCGTACCCGTCGCCGATCCAGCCCTGCGCCAGCAGGCTGCCAGCGGCCGCCACGGTCCGCGCCGGCCGCGGCAGCCGCCACCACCCGGCCAGCGCGTTGTGCACGGACGCGCCGAAGCTGTTGTGCGCCCACGGCGGCCCCTTGCGCGGCGGCGGCCGGTCCAGGTAGCTCATCCGGTACCGGCGCGGGCACTCCAGCCAGGTCATCAGCCGGGTCGGGGTGCACGGGTACAGCCGGGCCGGCATGCCCCCGAGCTCGGTCTGTACGGTATTGGCCCGGGGGGACGACCCCCCGGAGCCCCCCGCGGGGGCGAGCGGGTCAGTCAACGAGCATCTCCGCCCAGGCGTCGAACAGCTTCCCGGCGGCGGCCACGGTCGTCTCATCGCCGTGGCCCGGCAGCACCCGGGTGCCGGACGGGAGCGTCAGCACCTTCTCGCCGATGGCGCTGAGCTGGGCGGGGAAATCGGGGAACGTCCCGCCGTGCCGGACGGGCCCCGCCGCCAGCATCACGTCGCCGGTGATCACCGCCTCGAGCTCCTCGCAGTACAGGCAGACCGAGCCGGGACTGTGACCGGGGGCGTGGATCACCTCCAGGGTGAGGCCGGCGACCTCGAACACGCCGCCGTCCTCGATCTCGATATCCGGGCTGACCTCGGCGTGCGCCTCCCGCCACGGCAGCAGGTCCGCGCGGTGCAGCGCCACCGGCGCCCCGTCCCGCCCGGCCACGTCCGGCGCGGCCGCCACATGACCGGCGTGACCGTGGGTGCAGATGACCGCGAGGATCTCCCGGCCGCCCACCGCCGCCAGCACCGGGCCGGCGTCCCGGCCCGGATCCACCACGATGACCTCCTGCTCGTCTCCGGCCAGCCAGGTGCTGGCCTGCTGGCCGGCGGGCCCGGCCACCCGGTCGATCCGCGCGTCCACTGCCTGATCCTCCTGTCCCGTC
>DASQSC010000294.1:0-2517 GCA_035642555.1 Streptosporangiaceae bacterium
TCGAGCCGTCGGTCGGGCGGGGCGCGAGCGTGTTCGCGAACGTCCCCGCCACGATCGCGCTTGAGCATGCCTTCCTGGCCGAGTTCCGCGGCGACGCCGAGAGCATGACCGCGTTCGCCTCGCGGGCTCTGGGTGAGCTCGGCGAGGACGAGTGGATGCTGGCCTCTCTCGCCGGCGAGCGCATGGCGGTGGCCGAGTGGCTGCGTGGCCGTCTCGGCGAGGCCGAGCCCGCGATAGGTTCCAGGGTCGCCGGGTTCAGGGCGGCCGGAGAGCCGACCATGGCCGCGTGGGGCGGCTACTACCTGGGCCTGATCCAGCGCGCCCGGGGCCGGCTGGATGCCGCCGTCCGTACCTACCAGCAGGTACTGGAGATCACCGCCCCGCCGGGCGGCCCGGCCCTTCCGGCGGCGGGTATCGCCCACGTGGGCCTGGCCGAGGTCGCCTACCAGCGCGACGACCTGGATGCCGCCCTGCGCCATGCCGAAGCGGGCATCGCGGCCTGCCGGCAGGTCATCTACACCCCGCCGCTGGCTACCGGCCTGGCCATGCTGGCGTGGATCCGGCAGGCGCAGGGCGACCGGGCCGGAGCGCTGGCGGCGATGGCCGATGCCGACCGGGCGGGGCCGGGCGCGGCGGTGACCAGCTTGCTGAACCCGGTGCCAGCACAGCGCGCCCGGCTGCTGCTGGCCCAGGGCGACGTTGCCGAGGCGGCCCGCTGGGCGGAAGACCGCCGCCTCAGCCCGGCCGACGAGGCGCCCTATAGCCGGGAGCCGGAGTACCTGGTGCTGGCCCGGGTGCTGCTCGCCCAGGATGAGCCCGGCCAGGCACTGGGACTGCTGGACCGGATGCAGGCGGCCGCGGCCGCCCAGGAACGGGCCGGCAGCAGCATCGAGATTCAGGCGCTCCGGGCGCTGGCGCTTGCTGCGGCGGGCAATGAGAACGCCGCGGTTGAGCTACTCGCCGGGGCGCTCACCCTGGCCTGCCCGCAGGGCTATGTCCGCGTGTTCGCCGATGAGGGCGCGCCCATGCACACCCTGCTCGCCCAGCTGGTCGCCGCCCAGCGGACAGCGCTGGCCGCTGCCCGCAGCGTCCAGCTCGGCTGCCTCGCCCGCCTGCTGCGGGCGTCCGGCGGCGGCGACACCGGAGGGGGCACCACTGCGGCGGTCCCGGGCCTGGTGGACCAGCTCACCGCCCGGGAACTGGAGATCCTGGGACTCCTGGCCGCCGGCACCCCCAACCCGGCTATCGCCGAGCAACTGGTGGTCACCCTCCACACGGTCAAGAAGCACGTCAGTCACATTCTCGGCAAGCTCGGCGCGGCCAACCGGACCGAAGCCGTCACGCGCGCGCGCCAGCTCGGCCTCATTCCGTAGCGCCGTTGACGGCGGCCCGGCCGCGGCACCGGGGTGCCCTCCGGGGGTGGCTATGGCACGAGGGTGCTGATGTCACGAATCCACCGGGCCCGCGGCCAGCTCCGCACCGTGCTGGCAGACCTCGCCCCCAAAGGTTCCACCCCCAGGTACACCGTCGGGTGACGCCTTCCCGGGTGCCCCGCTCATAGCGTGCCGGGTGATGGCAACGTCCCGGTCAGCGCAGGAAACGCCGTGCGCTACCCGCTAAGGAGAGTCACTTTCATGTCCCAAGTACGACCGGTAACGGGGCCGGCGGCCGCGGCCGGGAAAGCGGCCGGGAAAGTAGCGGCCCCGCCGGCTTCCCCCCGGCTCGGCCTCGCCCTGCTGGTCATAGCCACCGCGCAGCTGATGGTGTTGCTGGATGCCACCATTGTCAACGTCGCGCTGCCGCACATGCAGCGGGCGCTTGGGTTTTCCGGCTCCGGGCTGGAGTGGGTGGTCAACGCCTATGCGCTGGCTTTCGGCGGGCTGATGCTGCTCGGCGGCCGGGCCGGCGACCTGCTCGGCCGCCGCAAGGTGTTCATCGCCGGGTTGCTGCTGTTTGCCGCGGCCTCGCTGACCGGCGGGTTCGCCACCTCGCAGGCCTGGCTGCTCGCGGCCAGGGCGATCCAGGGCCTCGGGGGCGCCCTGGTCGCCCCGGCCGCGCTGTCGCTGATCACCACCACGTTCGCCGAAGGCAAAGCGCGTAACCGGGCGATGGGCGTCTATGCCGCGATGAGCGTGGCCGGGGGAGCCGTCGGCCTGATCGCCGGTGGCGTGCTCACCACCTATGCCTCGTGGCGGTGGGTGCTGTTCGTCAACGTGCCGATCGGGCTGGCGGCGGCGCTGGCCGCGCCGCGGGTGCTGCGGGAGTCGCCGAGGCAGCGGGGCCGGTTCGACCTGGGAGGTGCGATCACCGGGACGGGCGGTGTCGCCGCCTTGGTCTACGGCCTGGCCAATGCGGCCACCGGCCCCGATGGCACCTCCCACTGGGGCGATGCGAAGGTCGTGGCATCGCTCGCGGCGTCGGCGGTGCTGCTGGGCGCGTTCGCGGTCATTGAGACCCGCACCGGCCACCCGCTGCTGCCGGTGCGGCTGCTGGCCGACCGCAACCGCACCGGGGCGA
>DASQSC010000295.1:0-3054 GCA_035642555.1 Streptosporangiaceae bacterium
GTCGAGCCGGTCCGCGAGGACGGTGGCGACCTGGTGCGGGTCGGTCGTGTCCAGCACCGTGAGCGGGACCCCGGCGGTCCGGGTGATCACTTCCGGGGCGAGCGAGGAGCCGCCCATCCCGGCCAGCACGACGTGGTCGAGCCCGTCGGCCCGCGCCTGCGCGGCCAGCCCGCCGATGTCGGCCAGCAGTGCCCGGGATGCGTGCGGGGCCCGCAGCCAGCCCAGCCTGATCGCCGCCTCGCTCTCGGCGCCCTGCCCCCACAGCGTGGGGTCGGCGGCGGCCAGCGCCGCCGGCACCCCGGCCGAGGCAAGCTCGGCCAGCGCGTGCTGCTGGGCACCGATGACGCCTGCGCCCCGGGTGACCACGGTCACGTTCGCGCCCGCGGTCACCTCGCCCGGGTACCCGGCTTGCCCCTCGGTCACCGCTGCCCCGCCGCCGCGAGCTCGCTCGCGAGCGTGTCATAGAACTGCTGCCAAGAGGCCGCGAACTTGGCGACGCCCTCCTCTTCCAGCACCTGCACTACGTCGTCGTAGCTGATCCCGAGCCGCTCAAGCTCTCCGAACAGCGCCCGGGACTCGTCATAGGTGCCGTGCACCGCATCCCCGCGCAGCTGGCCGTGGTCGGCGACGGCCCGAATGGTCGCCTCCGGCATGGTGTTCACGGTGTCGCGGACCGCGAGCTCCACCACATACATGGTGTCGGGGAAAGCGGGGTCCTTGGTGCTGGTCGAGGCCCACAGCGGGCGCTGGATGCGCGCGCCCTTGGCCCGCAGCGCCTGCCACCGCTCGGTGCCGAACTGCTCCTCGAACAGCTGATAGGCGAGCCGGGCGTTGGCGATGCCCGCCTTCCCGCGCAGCGCGGCCGCCTCCTTGGTGCCGATCTTCTCCAGCCGGTTGTCCACCTCGGTGTCGACCCGGCTGACGAAGAAGGACGCTACCGACAAGATGGACGACAGGTTGTGCCCGTTCCCGGCCGCCCGCTCCAGCCCGGTCATGAATGCGTCGATGACCTCCCGGTAGCGGTCCAGCGAGAAGATCAGCGTCACGTTGATGCTGATGCCCTCGGACAGGCACTGGCTGATCGCGCCCAGCCCCTCCTTGGTGGCGGGGATCTTGATGAACGCGTTGGGCCGGTCCACCATCCACCACAGCGAGCGGGCCTCGGCGATGCTGGCGGTGGTGTTGGTGGCGAGCCGGGGATCCACTTCCAGCGACACCCGTCCGTCCACCCTGTTGGATGCCTCGTAGGCCGGGCGCAGCACGTCGCATGCCCACCGCACGTCATAGGTGGTGAGCGCCCGGCCGGCCTCGTCCTTACCGACGCCCCGGGCTGCCAGGTCAGCGAGCTGATCATCGTAGTAGGAGCCCTGGCTCACTGCGTGGGCGAAGATCGTCGGATTGGATGTCACCCCGACCACGTGCCGGCTGGCGGCCAGATCGGCCAGCCCGCCCGTCACCAGCCGCTCCCGGCTGATGTCGTCGAGCCAGACCGCCACGCCGAGTGCGGAGAGCTGGGCCAGAGTGTCGTCGCGCTGGGCGGCCATGACATCGCTCCTTAGCGTTACCTCACTGCGGCGCTCCCAGCCTAGCCAGGCTGGCCCGGGCGGCGGTGGCCACCCGGCCGGCAGTGATCCCGAATTCCTCGTAGAGAACCTGGTACCCGGCGGAGGCGCCAAAATGCTCCAGGCCGACGCACTCGCCCGCGTCCCCGGCCAGCGCACGCCAGCCGAGCGTGGCGCCAGCCTCGACGCAGACCCGTGCCCGTACCCGGGCTGGCAGTACCTCCTCCTGGTACGAAGTCTCCTGGGCGGTGAACCATTCCAGGCACGGCATCGAGACGACCCGGACCGCGGTGCCCCCGGCTTGCAACCGCTCCCGGGCCGCCAGCGCGAGCTGCACCTCGCTGCCGGTGGCGATGATGATCACGTCCGGGCTGCCGCCGGCGGCCTCGGCCAGCACGTAGCCGCCGCGCACCGTGCCCTCCGCGCTGGCCAGCCCCTGCCCGGCGGCGGCCTGCTCCGGGCCGGCGGACCGGTCGAGCACCGGCAGGTTCTGCCGGGACAGGCACAGCCCGGCGGGCCGGTCGCGGTGCGCCAGGATGGTACGCCACGCGATCACGGTCTCGTTGGCGTCGGCCGGCCGCACCACGTCCAGGCCGGGGATCGCGCGCAGCGCCCACAGGTGCTCGACCGGCTGATGGGTCGGGCCGTCCTCGCCCAGACCGATCGAGTCGTGCGTCCACACGTAGGTCACCGGCAGCCCCATCATCGCCGCCAGCCGCACCGATGGCCGCATGTAGTCGCTGAACACCAGGAAGGTGCCGGCGTAGGGCCGGGTGAGGCCGGACAGCGCGATGCCGTTGCAGATCGCGCCCATGGCGTGCTCCCGGATCCCGAAATGCAGCGTGCGGCCGTACTCGCTGCCGGGGAACAGCCGGGTCTGGTGCTCAGCCGGGATGAACGACGGCTCCCCGGTCATGGTCGTGTTGTTGCTGCCGGCCAGGTCGGCCGACCCGCCCCACAGCTCAGGCAGCACCGGCGCCAGCGCGGTGAGGATCTGCCCGGAGGCGCGGCGGGTGGCCAGCCCCTTCGGGTCGGGCTTGAACTCGGGCAGGGCGTGCGTCCAGCCCTCCGCCAGCCGCCCGGCCCGCAGCCGGTCCAGCAGCGCCGCCTGCTCCGGGTTGGCGCGTGCCCAGGCGGCGAACGACTCGTCCCATTCCGCGTGCGCCCGCTTGCCCCGGTCGGCGACCTGCCGGGCGTGGCTGACGACTTCCTCCTCGGCCGGGAACGACACCTCCGGGTCGAAGCAGAGGATCCGCTTGGTGGCGGCAACCTCTTCGGCGCCCAGGGCGGCGCCGTGCGCCTCGCCGGTGTTCTGCGCGTCCGGGGCGGGCCAGGCGATGATCGTGCGCAGCGCGATGAACGACGGCTGCGAGGTGTTCTCGATGGCAGCCGCGTACGCGCGGGCGAGCGCCCCGGCGTCCTCGTCGTAGCCGGCGCCCGGGCGGCGCCAGTCCACCCGCTGCACGTGCCAGCCGTAGGCCCGGTAGCGGGC
>DASQSC010000296.1:0-4139 GCA_035642555.1 Streptosporangiaceae bacterium
AGAGCGAACGCCGGCAGCCAGCAGAGCCGTTCGGCCACCCAGCCGATGCCCGCCGGGGCGGTGTGCAGGCCGGGCAGCGGCCCGGACAGCAGGCCGGCCATGGTCACCGCGATGAACGCGCTCTGGTGCCACAGGAACAGCGTCATCGCCGACAGGTTGGCCAGCGCGACCACGGCCCACGGGCCCGGGCGGCGCAGCATCCGCCGCAGCGGCCCGGCGGCCAGCAGCGCGAGCCCGGCCTGGGCGACGCCGAAGGTCACGGCCGCGAGCGTGGGCGGGTTCAGGTTGGAGACGGCGGCCCCGTTCACGCCCACCATGCTGGCCGGATAGCCGGCCCAGGCCACCAGCGCCGCGGTGGCGGCCGCGCCCGCGCCCAGCATGATGACCGCAGCCGCGCGGCCGCGGAACGCGCCCCGGGCCCACGCGATGCCGAGCAGGTACGGCACCAGCCAGCCGGCCGCGACGTTCACCCAGCCGGCCCAGGCCGGGCCGCCCAGCCCGAACCGGACGGCATCCGTTCCCGCTACCACGGCGGCCGGGAGCGCCGCCGCGGCCGGGCCGAGCCGCCGCACCAGCGCCACCGCCAGCGGGGTCAGCGCCGTCAGCCCGGCGTAGACGCCCAGGAACCACAGCGGGCTGAGCACGAGCTTGAGCACGGTGCCGAGCACCGGGCCCGGGAGCCCGGCGAGCCACAGCCCGGCGGCCGCCAGTGCCCACGCCCCCAGCAGGAGCAGCACCGGCCAGGACAGCCGCGTCAGGCGGCGGTACAGCCAGCCGGGATACCCGCGGCCAGGCGCCGGGCAGCTGCGGGCCGCCGCGTAGCCGCCCACGAAGAAGAAGACCGCGAGCGTCTGGAAGATCCACGACAGTGGCGCCAGGGCGGGCATCGTGGCCAGCGGGCTCGCATCGCGCAGCGCCACTCCCGCCAGCGGGCCCGCAGCGTGCGCGGTCGCTCCCGCCGCACCGGGCAGCGCCGTTCCCGGTCCGGCGCGGGTCAGCACGAGCGCCGTGACCAGCCAGTGGCCGAGGATGACCCCGGTGATGGCCAGCGCCCGGAGCGCGTCGACGGCCCGGTCACGGTGCGCCGGGGTGGCGGCGTCGATCCGGGCGGCGAGCGCCCTGGCGCGGCCGCGGAGCCGGGCGGTCATCGGGTGACTCCGGCCGGCTCGCCGACCGCGATGTAGGCCAGGTTGCGCAGGGAGACACCGCCGGGCCGCAGGTAGCCGCTGTGGCCGCCGCGGCCGCACGCGAAGGCGCGGGCGCCGAAGCCGGGCGCGGTGGGGTCCTGCCCGAAGCCGAGCCCGAGCAGGCGGACGTGGGGGACGTCGCCGATCCAGTCCCCGCTTCCCCGCCCCGCCCACACCCGGGCCGTGGTGTGCAGGGACCGCACCGAGGCGGCGTCCATCCCGGGGCTGCCGAACACCGCGATGTCGGTGACTGGCAGGTGCGGCGCGGCCAGGCCGCAGACGACCGATCCGTAACTGTGGCACAGCAGCGCGACCTGGGCGCCGCGCCGGGCGAGGCGGTCCACCAGCGGCCGCAGCGCCCGGGCGCCCTGCTCGGCGTCACCAGACGTCAGGACCGACGGGCTGATGGTGGCCGGGGCGGGGTACCCGAGCCAGGCGATGACCGCGAGCCGCGCGCCCGGGTCCAGCTTGCGCGCCTCGGCGGCCAGCGCGCGGGCGCCCCCGCCTGGCGACGCCGGGCCCCGCGAATAGAAGGTGGTCAGCGAGGTGGCCGAGCCGGGCACCAGGATGACGACCCGCCGGGCCGTCGCCAGGTTGCCCAGGACCTCGGCCGCCTCCCCCTGGCCGCGGGGATCGAAGAGCAGGAAATGGCGGCCGCGCATCTCAGTGAGCGCGCGCGCCCGGCCCGCCTCACCCGAGCGCTGCGCGGCCCGGGCAGCCGCGGCGATTGCCCGGGAGTCGGCGGCGTAGCGGGCGGACAGTGCCGCCGGGGTGAGGGCGGGCAGCGGCACCGGCGGGTCGCCCGGCCCGTTCGATATCGCCGCGGTGGTCGCGAGCACCACCGCCGCGGCTGAGACCGCGATCGCGGTCACGCGGCGGATTCTCATCGGCGTGTCCTTCCTGGTCCAGCAGGTGGTGGCCAGGAAGCTACGGACGGCGCCGCCTCGTCCGCGTCCCGCTGCGGAGCCCACTGCGCGGCTGCCCCGCCGGTAGCACGCGGTTGCGCCGGGGCCGGGGCGCGCGCCGCCGGGGCCCGGCAGCGCGCATCCGCCCCCTACTCAGGTAGCCGCGCGCGGATCACTCTTCCGGGGCACGCAACAGGCCGGCGCCGGCCCCTACCCTGAGCGCATGAGCTCTGATGTCCCGCCTCCGCCCGGCGAGACGGCCCCGCCCGGCGTCGCCGGCCGGGCACAGCGGGGCTGGCGCCCCCGCGGCGCCCGGGACCTGGCGGCCACTGCCCGGGACCGAGCCGGCACCGCCCGGAGCAGGCTCGCGGGCACCGAGCGGGCCGGCACCGCCCGGAGCTGGCTCGCGGCCACCCTCGCGAACGGTGTCACGAACCCGCCGGCGCCACGGCCGGCCTGGCTCCGGCGCGGCCGGGTCGATCTTGTCCTCGTCGCCGACGTGGTGATCGCGCTGATCTGCCTCGGCCTCACGAACTCCGCGCTGGGGGCGCAGAACGTCAGCCAGGGCCATCCCGTCAGCGCGAACCTGCTGCTGCTGGTGGCGTTCGTGGTCTGCGCGCCGCTGGTGCTGCGCACCTACCTGCCGCTCACGTCCTGGTCCGCGGCGGCCGCGGCCACGATCTGGGCCAGCCTGGCGCTACCGCCGCGGTCGCTGTCGTCGGCCGTTTACCTCCCGGCGGGCATCCTCATCTACATGCTCTGCCTGTATGCGGTCGCGGTCCGGTGCCGGCCCTGGGTGGTGGCCGGAGCCGGGATCGTCACCGTGCTGGGCGCCGTCCTCATCGACTCGCGGACCAGCGTGGGTGCCATCCTGGCCGCGATCCCGGTGCTGGCCGGCGTGATCGTGCGGTCTCGCCGCAGCAGCCGCGAGGAGCTGGCGGTGGTGCAGCGGCGACATGAGGGCGAGCGGGCGCTGCTGGAAGAACGCCAGCGCATCGCGCGTGAGCTGCACGACGTGGTCGCCCATCACATGTCGGTGATCGCGATCCAGGCCGAAGCCGCCCCCTACAAGTCCGCCGACCCGCCGCCGGAACTGGTCGAGAGCTTCGGCGAGATCCGTGCCAGCGCGCTGACCGGCCTGAACGAATTGCGCCGCCTGCTGGGGGTGCTGCGCAGCGACGCCCCGGACACCTCGCCGCAGCCGGGCCTGGCTGACCTGGCCGGGCTGCTCGAATCCGCCGGCAACGGCGGCGTTACGGTTACCACCGACATCACCGGCACGCCCCGGCCGCTGCCTCCCGGCGTGGACCTGTCCGCCTACCGGATCACGCAGGAGGCGCTGAGCAACGCCATGCGGCACGCCCCGGGCTCATCGGTGCGGCTGCGGCTCGCCTACGGCGAGTCCGGCCTGGTGATAGAGGTACGCAACGACAACTGCCCGGCAGGCACCGACGCCGCCGGCGCGATGCCTGCCGCCGGCGGCAACGGTGCCGCGGACGGCACTGGTGCCGGCGGTGCTTACCCCGGCGGCACTTACCAGGGCGGCCACGGCATCATCGGCATGCGCGAGCGCGCCGCCATGCTGGGCGGGCACCTGTCGGCAGCCCCCACCGGGAACGGCGAGTTCCTGGTGATCGCCTTCCTCCCGGTGACGGACGGCCCCGCGGGCACGGCGGACGGCACGGCCGGCGCGGGCGGCGCGGCCGGCGCTGGCGGGGGTACCGCCGTCGGCATCCCCGGCACCACCACGGCGGAGGGCCGCTCGTGACCATCCGCGTCGTGGTCGCCGACGACCAGGGAATGGTGCGGTCGGGCTTCTCGGTGCTGCTGAACGCCCAGCCCGACATCGAGGTGGCCGGAGAGGCCAGGAACGGCCAGGAGGCGATCGCCTGCGCCACCGAGCTGGGCCCGGACGTGATCCTGATGGACGTCCGGATGCCGGTGCTCGACGGCCTGCAGGCGACCCGGGCGATCAGCGCGCTGCCGGATCCGCCCAAGGTGCTCGTGCTGACCACGTTCGACCTGGACGACTACGTGTATGAGGCGC
>DASQSC010000297.1:0-5320 GCA_035642555.1 Streptosporangiaceae bacterium
GGCGAGCCCGCGGTGGCCGAGGTCCGCTATTTGCCCTCGTTCCGTCCCCGGTTCAGCCGCCGCGACGGCGGGCCCGGCCGTCGCCCGGCCTCCGCAGCCGCCCGGCAACGGCGAATCAGCGGAACGAGAAGCGGGCCGGCGACTGCCGGTTGCCACGGTGCGGCCGGGCCCCGGGTCGCCAGACCACCGGAGCGGTCCGGGACGTCCGCCCCGGGCGCCGGGCTGCGGCTGTCCGGCGGGCCCCGGCACCTGGCCGACGCGGTGGCGGGCGGGCTGGCGGACCTGGCAGCGCTCCGGGTCGACGAGCCCCGGCTGGAGCTGACGTTCACCGCGGCCGGGGCGCCCTGGTTCCTCGCCCTGTTCGGCCGCGACTCGCTCATCACCGGCTGGGAGGCGCTGGCCGCCGGCCCCGGGCTGGCGGTGCAGGGGCTGCACAGCCTGGCCAGCTTTCAGGGCCGGGCCGACGACCCCGCCACCGGGGAGCAGCCGGGCCGGATCCCGCACGAGATCCGGATCGGCGGCACCGAGTATTTCGGGATCCCGGCGGGCAGCCCGTATTACGACACCGTGGACGCCAGCCCGCTGTTCGTCATGCTGCTGGCCGAGGCGTACCGGTGGGGCACCGGCGCGGATACGGTGGGCGGCCTGCTGCCGGCCGCCCGGGCGGCGCTGGACTGGTGCGATGCGCACACCGACGAGGCCGGGTACCTGTGCTACCAGGCAGGTCAGGGCTCACCGGGCGGAGCCGGCCGGCCCGGCCGGCCCTCCCGGCTGGCCAATCAGGGGTGGAAGGACTCGGCCGGGTCGATGGTCCATGCCGACGGCAGCCTCGCCATCCCGCCGGTCAGCCTGGCCGAGGCGCAGGCATACCTGTGGGCTGCCCGGACCGGCCTGGCGGAACTGGAGGAACGGCTCGGGGACCCAGGCCGGGCGGGGCCGCTGCGCGCGTCAGCGGCCCGGCTGCGGGAGGCGTTCCACCGGGACTTCTGGCTGCCCGGGCAAGGACTCGCGGCGATGGCCCGGGACGGCAGCGGCCGCCCGCTGGCGGTGGCCGCGTCCAACATGGCGCACTGCCTGTGGACCGGCCTGCTCCGGCCGGACGCCGCGGCGGCCGTCGCGGCCCGGCTCACCGCACCGGACCTGAGCAGCGGCTTCGGTCTCCGCACGCTCGGCACCGGCGAGCGCGGGTACAACCCGCTCGGCTATCACGTCGGCACGGTCTGGCCGCATGACACGGCGATCGCCATTGCCGGGCTGGCCGCCTGCGGCCACGGCGGGCTGGCTGGCCGGCTCGCGGCGGACCTGCTGGCGGCGGCCGCCGCGTTCGGCTTCCGGTTCCCCGAACTGTACGGGGGGTTCAGCCGGGCCGACATGCCACGGCCGGTCAGGTACCCGCTGGCCTGCCTGCCGCATGCCTGGAGCGCCGCCGCCCCGCTACTGGTTCTCCGCAGCCTGCTGGGACTCGACCCGGACATCCCGTCCGGGCAGGTCAGGCTGGCCCCGGTGCTGCCCGATGGCATGTCCCTGACCGTGCACGGCATCCCGCTCGGCACCGCCGGGAACCTGGCGGTGCGGGCCGAGGGAACGGCCGCCGAGGTGCTCAGCGCCCCGCCCGGGATCGAGGTAACGGTCGGGTGAGTTGAGCCGCCGCCCCGCCGGTAGTGGAATAGCCCCATCAGTCCCGACCGCCAGCCGAGGTTTCCGTCATGCCCGTCGGCCGTCCCGCCCGGTTCCCACGGCGCCACCTGCTCACCTCGGTGCTGGCCTGGGCGGCCGCGGTCGCGGCCGGGCTGGTGATGGCCGCCATCACGCTGCTCGGGACCAGCCTCGGGTCGGTGCGGTCAGCACCGGAACGCTATGCGCTGGCCGCCGCGGCCTGGCTGATCATCACCGGTCTCACCGCCAGCCAGGCCCGCGGCCCGGTGCGGTCCGCCATCGCCCGGGTGATCGGCGCCGGCCCCGACGGCGCGGCCGCGCCCGTCACGGTGTTTTACGCGGGCGCGGACCGGGTGTGGGCAGCCTGGGCGCGGGACGTGCTGGCATCGTCCGGCGCGGCGGCGGGTACCCGCGAGGTGGAGCCGTGGCAGCCCGGCCGGCTGACGAGCGCCGCGGTGCTGGTGGCCGGCCCGGCGTTCGGCCTGTCCTCCCAGGCGGCCGAGTGCGCGCGGCGGATCACAGGCAGCTACGGCCGGCGAGGCGGCTGGCAGCTGGGTGCTCCCCGGACGTTAGCGGTCATCCGGATCGACGACGCCCCGCTCCCCGGCGGCCTGCGGGCAGACCCCGAGTTGGGCCTGTACACGATCACGCGGGCGGACAAGGCGCGGGAGATCCTGCTGGCCGCGCTGCAGCGCCAGCACTGGCAGCCGCCCGCTCCGGCCGGGCAGCAGGAACCAGGTCAGGCCGCCCGCTATCCCGGGGAGCCCGCGCCGTGGCGGATCTGGCGGGGCATGCCGCCCGAGAACGCGGCGTTCACCGGCCGGACGGACCTGCTGGACGGCCTGGCCCGGGCGCTGCTCAGCGAGCAGCCGGGCGGGCGGGAAGCCGGGCAGCCGGGGGGGCAGCCCGGTGCGGCCATGGTCCGGGCCTGCGTCCTGCAGGGCCTGGGCGGCGCGGGAAAGAGCACGCTGGCAGTCGAGTTCGCGCTGCGGTACCGCGCCTACTACGCCGCGGTCACCAGGCTGGTCGTCAGCGATACGGCGGCCGATGACGAGTTGCGCGGGCTGGCAGAAGAACTCGGCGTGGATTCCGGCGACGCCGCAGAGCGGATGGCCCGGACCTGGGAGGTGCTGGCCGCCCGCGGCCGGACCCTGCTCATCCTGGACAACGCGGCCGATCGGAGTGCCGTGGGAGCGTGGTGGCCGCCGCCGGGCCGGGACGTGGACGTGCTGGTGACCACGCACAGCGAGTACTGGCCGCAGGCGCGGCTGGTCCCGGTCGGCGGGCTGAGCCCGGACGCAGCGGTCCGGCTGCTGCTGTTGCGCGCCAACAGCGCCGACCGGGCCGGCGCCGCCCGGCTGGCGGAAAAGCTCGGCTACCTGCCGCTCGCCCTGGTCGGGGCCGCCGCCTGGGTGTGGCGCGAGCGCAGTACCTTCGACTCGTTCGGCAGGCGGCTGGAGGAAAAGCTGGTGGATGCCATGCGCAGGGCCGCTGCCGAGGATCCCGGCGCCGGCGGCCGCCCGGAGTACCCCGAACTCACCTGGGAGGTGTGCCTGGACCAGGCGCGGCAGCAGCAGCCCCGCTCGGAGCAGCTCATGTTCCTGCTGGCGTTCCTCGGCCCGGAGGGACTCCCGGAGCGGCTGCCAACGGCCCACCCGGAGGTGCTGCCTCCCGGCCTGGCCGCCATCGCGGCCAGCGAGGACGCCTACGGCCGGGCCGTCGGCGCGCTGGCCGAGACCGCCCTGATCACCGCGGACGGCGGTGAGATCGGCGTGCACCGGGTGGTGCAGGCGGTCATGCGCGGGCTGATCCCGGCCGGAGAGCGGTCCCGCTGGGCGGCTGCCGCTGCCCGGCTGGTCGAGCGCTCGTTCCCGGCCGATCCGGGCCGGCGGGAGACCTGGCCCGAGTGCGGCCGGCTGCTCCCGCACGCGCTGGTCGTCACCGGCTGGCCCGGCGCGGCCGAAGCCGCCCCGGCCGAAACCGCTGCTCTCTGCCAGCGGGCCGCCGCCTACCTGGCCGCGGTCCGGGCCCGCCAGGAGCCCGCGCTGGAACTGCTCGACCGGGCGCTGGACCTGCGCACCCGGACGGCCGGGAGCGGGTCGGCCGGGGTGGCCGAGCTCCTGGCCCGCAAGGCGCAGGTGCTGCACAACCTGGCCCGGATCCCGGAGGCACGGCAGGCAGCCGCCGAGTCCGTCGCGATCGGCGAGCGGGTCAGCGGGCCAGACTCCCCGGCGCTGGTCCCGGCGCTGCGGATCCTGGCCGACTCGCTGGCGGAGGCCGGCCGCGGCAGCGAGGCGGCGGAGGCCGTCCGGGTGCTCACCCGAGCCCTCGCCATCTCCGAGGCCAGGCCCGGCGGGCCGAACCGGGAAACCGGCGAGCTGCTCGGCCTGCTCGGATACGTCCACCGGCGGCTGGGTGACTACGCCGCCGCCCGGGACGCGCTCACCCGCGCGCTCGCCCTGTGGGACGCCGCCGGTTTCCCGGAGCCGCGGCACCGGGTGGTCGCGCTGCGCCGGCTCGGCCAGGTGCTCCAGGACATGGGCGATCTCGATGGCGCTCTGGACCGGCTCGAAGAGGCGCACCGGGTGGCCCTGGACACGCTGGGTCCGGACCGGGTGGAGACGGTGCGGGCGGAGAGCGCGCTGGGCGCGGCGCTGGGGGCGGCGGGTCAGCTCGATGAGGCGGAGCGGCTGGGGCGCCGAGCGGTGGATTTCTTCACCACCGCGCACCCGGCCTGGCAGCTCCGCGAGGGCGCACAGACCGGCCTGGCGCTGACCCTGGTCCGGGCGGGGAAGGCGGACGAGGCGGTGCGGCTGGCCCGGCAGGCTGTGACGTCATGCGAGCAGCACCGCCGCCCGGGTCACAGCTACCACGCCGAGACCCTGGCGGCCCTGGGCCGGGCCCAGCACGCGCAGGGTGACCTGGCCGCGGCGGCCGCCAGCCTGGAGCGCGCGCTCGCCATCTACGTCGACGCGTACGGCGGCCCCGGCTACCCGCCGGCCGCGGCGGTGCGCGCCGAACTGGCGGCGGTGCGCGCGGAGCGGGCCGGGGCGGACCCCGGCGCGGCGGACCCCGCTGCGCCCGCCCCGGCGGACCCGGCCGCGCCGGCGCCGGGCGCTCCGTCCCCGCCCTGACGGCGCCCGCCCCGGCGGCGGCTCCGCCGCCGCCGGCTTACCCGGCGGCACTCACCCGCCGGGCATCCGCGGGCGGTCATCCGCGGGGGAGCCGGTCATCCAGCCGCGGTCATCCGCCCGGCCCCGCCGCGGGTTTCTCCCCGGTGTCGTCCTTCCCGGCATCTTCGGCGCGGTTCTCGCCGCTGCTCTCCTCCGCGCCGGTGGCCGCCTCGGCCTGCTGGGCCGGCACTCCCAGGTGCCGTTCGATCGCGGCTATCCGGGCGGTGATCTCGGCGAGCCGGTCGGTGATGGCGTCCAGCCGGCCGGCGATGCTCACCGCCGACCCGGCGGAACTGAACGCGCGGGGCGTCCACCCGGTGCCTTCCTCCCGCGCCGCCGCCCCGGCCGGGCCGTGCAGCAGCTGGATCACCTGCTGGCGGACCCGGTTCAGCTCCCCGCCGAGCTTGACGAGCACCTGCGCGGCCACCCCGTCACCCTCCCGGATCAGGCCCAGCAGGATGTGCTCGGTGCCGATGTAGTTGTGGCCCAGG
>DASQSC010000298.1:0-4578 GCA_035642555.1 Streptosporangiaceae bacterium
GCCTCGATGTCCGCGTCGCGTGCCCCGGCGCTGGCGTACATCGGGGTCTGCGTGCCGGTGCGGGCCCAGCGCAGCAGGTTCGCCAGCCCGTCGGCGTTGCGGGCGATGTGGGTGAGCACGTGGGCGCGGGTCCAGCCGGGCAGCAGCGACGGCGCCCGGGCCTGGGCCTCGGTCAGGCCCGCGATCGTGTCGAGCAGGCGCCCGGTTGCGTGCTGGATGCCCGCCAGCTCGCTGCTGATCTCTTGCTCCACCAGGATTCCTCCGCTGTGATCCACCCAATCCTTGCATCTGCGTCCAACCGGCGCCGCCCCGGCCGGGAAGACCAGGGGCGGCTGCATCGTTCTGGAAGAATGGCGCCGGCAGGGGAAGACGCGCGGGGGCCCGGGCGGGCCGGCGGCAGGATCGGAAGCTAAATGTCGGTGGCCCCGGTTAGCATGACGTGTCTTCTCATTCCCCGCTGAGGACTACCCCTCGTCACCGGAGAATCGAACGCAGTGTCTGAACGCCTCGTGGTTCGCGGCGCCCGTGAGCACAACCTCAAGGACGTCTCCCTTGACCTGCCCAGGAACGCCCTGGTCGTGTTCACCGGGCTGTCCGGTTCTGGCAAGTCCAGCCTGGCCTTCGACACGATCTTCGCCGAGGGCCAGCGGCGGTACGTGGAGTCGCTGTCCGCCTATGCGCGGCAGTTCCTGGGCCAGATGGACAAGCCGGACGTGGACTTCATCGACGGGCTGTCGCCGGCCGTCTCCATCGACCAGAAGGCGGCCAGCCGCAACCCCCGGTCCACCGTGGGCACCATCACCGAGGTCTACGACTACCTGCGGCTGCTGTACGCGCGGGTAGGCAAGCCGCACTGTCCCGTGTGCGGGCGGCCGATCACCCGGCAGACCCCGCAGCAGATCGTGGACCGGGTGCTGGAGCTGCCGGAGGACACCAGGTTCCAGGTGCTGGCGCCGGTGGTGCGGGGCCGCAAGGGGGAGTACGGGGAGCTGCTGCGGGAGCTGCAGACCAAGGGCTATTCCCGGGCCCGGGTGGACGGCGTGGTGATCCGGCTGGACAGCGTGGGGGCGGCGGGCGAGCTGCCAGCGCTGAAGAAGTACGAGAAGCACACCATCGAAGTCGTCGTGGACCGGCTCAGCGTCAAGCAGTCGGCCCGGCGGCGGCTGACCGACTCGGTGGAGACCGCGCTCGGCCTGTCCGGCGGGGTGGTGGTGCTGGACTTCGTGGACCTCGCCGACGACGACCCGCACCGGGAGCGGATGTTCTCCGAGCACCTGGCGTGCCTGTACGACGACCTGTCGTTCGAGGAACTGGAGCCGCGCTCGTTCTCGTTCAACTCGCCGTGGGGCGCCTGCCCGGACTGCACCGGCCTGGGCACCCGGATGGAGGTCGACCCGGAGCTGGTGGTGCCGGACGATTCCAGGACCCTGGCCGAGGGCGCGATCGGGCCCTGGAGCGGCGGCACGACCAGCGACTACTTCCTGCGGCTGATGGAGGCGCTGGGCGCTTCGATGGGCTTCAGCGTCAGCACCCCGTGGTCCCGGATACCCGCCGCCGGGCGGAAGGCGCTGCTGCACGGCTACGACGACCAGGTCCATGTCCGGTACCGGAACCGGTACGGGCGGGAGCGCTCGTACTACACCTCGTTCGAGGGCGCGATCCCCTACATCGAGCGCCGTCATTCCGAGGCCGAGAGCGATTCCAGCCGGGAGCGGTTCGCCGGGTTCATGCGTGAGGTGCCGTGCCCGTCCTGCCACGGGAGCAGGCTCAAGCCGATCTCGCTGGCGGTGACGGTGGACGGCAAGTCCATCGCCGACATGTGCGCGCTGCCCATCGGCGAGCTGGCCAAGCAGCTGCTGTCGCTCGAGCTGTCCGACCGCGACCGGCAGATCGCCGTCCGGATCCTGAAGGAGGTCAACTCCCGGCTGGGGTTCCTGCTGGACGTGGGCCTCGACTACCTGAGCCTGGACCGGGCGTCCGCGACGCTGGCCGGCGGCGAGGCACAGCGGATCCGGCTGGCCACCCAGATCGGCTCCGGGCTTGTCGGCGTGCTCTACGTGCTGGACGAGCCGTCCATCGGGCTGCACCAGCGGGACAACCACCGGCTGCTCGAGACCCTGACCCGGCTGCGCGACCTGGGCAACACGCTGATCGTGGTCGAGCATGACGAGGACACCATCCGGTCCGCCGACTGGGTGGTGGACATCGGGCCCGGCGCCGGCGAGCACGGCGGGCGGATCGTGGTGTCCGGCCCGCTGACGGAGCTGCTGGCCAATGAGGAGTCACTGACCGGGGCGTTCCTCACCGGGCGGCACTCGATCCCGGTCCCCCCGGCCCGGCGCAAGCGGACCCGGGGCCGGGAGGTCGTGGTCAAGGGGGCGGCCGAGCACAACCTGCGCGGCATCGACGTGGCGTTCCCGCTTGGCTGCCTGATCGCGATCACCGGGGTGTCGGGATCCGGCAAGTCCACGCTGGTCAACGACATCCTGTACCACGCGCTGGCGAGGGAACTGCACGGGGCGCGGACGGTGCCGGGCCGGCACACCCGGGTCACCGGGACCAGTAACCTGGACAAGATCGTGCACGTGGACCAGGGGCCGATCGGCCGCACCCCGCGCTCGAACCCGGCGACCTACACCGGCGTGTTCGACCACATCCGGCGGCTGTTCTCGCAGACCACCGAGGCCAAGATCCGCGGCTACCTGCCCGGCAGGTTCTCGTTCAACGTCAAGGGCGGCCGGTGCGAGGCCTGCTCCGGCGACGGCACCATCAAGATCGAGATGCAGTTCCTGCCGGACGTGTACGTGCCGTGCGAGGTCTGTCACGGCGCCCGCTACAACACCGACACGCTGCAGGTGCACTACAAGGGCCGCAGCATCGCGGAAGTGCTCGACATGCCGATCGAGGAGGCGACCGGGTTCTTCGAGGCGGTGCCCGCGATCAGCCGTCACCTGCGCACCCTCACCGACGTCGGGCTCGGGTACGTGCGGCTCGGCCAGCCGGCGCCGACCCTGTCCGGCGGTGAGGCGCAGCGGGTCAAGCTGGCCTCGGAACTGCAGCGCCGTTCCACCGGGCGGACCCTGTACGTGCTCGACGAGCCCACCACCGGCCTGCACTTCGAGGACATCCGCAAGCTGCTCGGGGTGCTCGGGAAGCTGGTGGAGGGTGGCAACACGGTGATCGTGATCGAGCACAACCTGGACGTGATCAAGACCGCCGACTGGGTCATCGACCTCGGCCCGGAGGGCGGGTCCGGCGGCGGCACGGTGGTCGCCCAGGGCACCCCGGAGGAGGTTGCCCGGGCCGACGGCAGCTACACCGGGCAGTTCCTCGCCAAGATCCTTTCCTAGCGGCGGGGCGGCGCAGCGGCCCGCAGGCAGCTCGGCGGCTCGGCGGGGCCGTAGCTGGCTCGCCGGCCCGTGGCTGGCTCGGCGGCCCGTGGCTGGTTCAGCGGCCCGTTTCCCCGAGCCAGCCGGCCAGCTTGCCCGCCCGGCTCACCGCGCGCAGGCGCCGTTCCACCCGCTCCCGGACCCGGGCGGCGGCCACGATCAGCAGCCGGTCGCCGGACTGCAGCGCGGTGCTCTGCTCCGGCACGAACGCCCGGCTGTCCCGCACGATCAGCGCCACGTTCGCCTCGGCGGGCAGCCGGAGCTCGAAGATCTCCACCCCGTGCAGCCTGGACCCGGGCGGGATCTCCGCCTGCAGCAGGTCAGCGTGCAGGGCTTCCAGCGGTGCGGCCTCCACGTCGAGGTCGAGCGGTTCGGCCCGGGCCGTGACCCCGAGCAGCCGGGCGGCCCACGGCAGCGACGGGCCGCCCAGCAGGGTGAAGACCCCGACCACGACGAACACCACGTCGAACACCCGGGACGCGCCAGGCACCCGCGCGCTCACCGGGATGGTGGCCAGCACGATCGGGACCGCCCCGCGCAGCCCGGCCCAGGCCAGGAACCCCTGCTGGCGCCAGGGCACCCGCAGCGGCGTGGTGCACAGGAGCACCGAGACCGGCCGCGCGAGCAGCACCAGCGCCA
Source organism: Streptosporangiaceae bacterium (assembly GCA_035642555.1). Taxonomy (GTDB): domain Bacteria; phylum Actinomycetota; class Actinomycetes; order Streptosporangiales; family Streptosporangiaceae; genus JAIRTY01. The sequence goes on from DASQSC010000298.1 coordinate 4,029, forward strand.
GCCCTGTGATCACGGCCGGGATCAGCGCACCGGGCAGCCGCCCGGGCGAGGCGAGCAGGCCCAGCATGACGAACAGGCCGATCTGCGCCAGCCAGGCGATCCCCTCCGCGAACCCGCGGGTGGCCGGCCCGTGCGGCAGCCTGGCGTTCCCCAGCAGCAGGGCAGCCAGGTAGACCGCGATGAAGCCGCTCGCCCGGGCCGTGGTCGCGGCGCCATAGGCGACGACGATCAGCGACAGCACCGCGATCGGGTACAGGCCGGATGCGGGCAGCGCCACCCGGCGCAGCACCAGCACCCCCAGCAGCCCCGCCGCCAGCCCGATCACCGCGCCGCCGGCGAGCTGGTAGAGCACGATCCCGGCGACGAGCAGAGCTGACGGCGCGTGCGTGCTGGCCTCGCTGAGCAGGGTCACCGCGAGCACGGCCGCCGCGTCATTGAATCCGGACTCGCCCTCCAGCATGCCGCTCAGCTGGGGCGGCAGCGGCAGCCTGCGCAGCACCGAGAACACCGCGGCGGAGTCGGTGGGCGCCAGCACGGCGCCGAGCAGCAG
>DASQSC010000299.1:0-3028 GCA_035642555.1 Streptosporangiaceae bacterium
GGACGACGTGGTGATCACCCAGACGCCGCGGGCGGGCTGGGCGGTCGCGACCGAGGGCGGCGCGACGGTCGCGCTGGAGACCGAGATCACCCCGGAGCTGCGCCGGGAGGGCCTGGCCCGGGAGGTCATCCGGCTGGTGCAGGACGCCCGTAAGAACGACGGGCTGCACGTCAGCGACCGGATCCGGCTCTGGTGGGAGGCAGCCGGGCCGGACCTGGCTGAGGCCCTGGCAGAGCACGGGGGCCTCATCGCCGACGAGGTGCTGGCGGTCGAGCTGGGCCGGGGCGCCCCCGGGGCCGCTGCCAGCGGTGCCGGAGCCGGCGGTCAGCAGGTCTTCGAGCACGCCGACGGTGATCTCGGGCTGGTGTTCTGGCTGCAGCGCAGCTGAGCAGGCGGTGGGCTGGGCCCGGGCGATCCGCTGAGCCGGGCGGTCAGCTGGGCCCGGGCGGTCCGCCGAGCCGGGCGGTCAGCTGGGAAGCCGTCAGCTGAGGCGGGCGGCGATAGCGTGCGCGCACGCCAGGGACTCGGCGTGGGTGGTGTCCACTTCCAGGTCGCAGGTCACGCCCTGGTGCACCTGCTCCGCTGCGACGCGGCCATGCCCCGCACCCGGTCTCCCCGCGCGAGCGCGCGGCCCGCGGCGACCTCGCCGTCGCACCTGACGGCGGCCCACAGCACGTCCGGTTCGTCCAGGGCCTGCCGCCACCGCTGCTGGGACGCTGCTCCGCCGAGGAACGCGTCATCGATGATGACCCGGGCGCCTGCCCGCGCCATCGCGGCTACCCCCGCCATCCACGGGCCTTCCAGCGCGCGGAACCCCGGCCCGACACCAATCCCGCCATTTGCTGCGAACTCGATGCCTGCCTCCGATCCCTGCATGACCGGGCATGGCTGAGTACTGGCGGCGGCTACGCCTGACCTGAGCCCCCGTGCCGGCCGGTGAGGCCCGGGACCTCCGGGCCAAAGGTGATCACGATGTCCCTGCCGTTGGCGTAACTGACCACCGGCCGCCGGAGCGTGTCACTCACCCTGCGCGCGACCTTCTGAAACAGCTCCACCATGTCCGGCGTGTCGGCCGTCACCCGGAACCGGCCCTTGGCGACGAGCGCCTGGGCGACGTACGGGGAGAAGTTCGCCTCGGCCCGGACTTTCTCGTCGGCGGTCAGCGGGGTCCGCTGCCGGGGCTGAGTGCCGTAGGGCCGGGCCATCGCTGACCTCCTCCCGCGGTGCGCCCGGCTCGGAATGCTAGCTGGGCCGGGCGGGCTTGTCGGGCTGGCAGGCACGGCAGGGCACGCAGCCGTCCTGCTCTGCCTGCCCGCGCGTGGAGGATGCCAGGTCGTCCTCGCCCATGAAGCGGATCAGGATGCAGCCGGAGCGGTGGTACCTGGCGATCCCCGGCACGATCGTGACCCGTTCGTCCAGCGGGTCGCTCGCTTCCCCGGTATCCGTGCTGGCAGCATCCCCCGTGGCGGCGGGAGGGGACACCTGCTTCCCGTCGGCAGGGCCGGCCTGGGCACGACCAGCCTGAGCCGGGTCAGCCTGAGCCGGGTCAGTTTCGGCCGCGTAGGCGTCAGCCGCGTCGCCGTCGTCGTTGACGGCAGCGGCCGCGTCAGCATCGGCCGCGTCAGCAGCGGCCGCGCCAGCATCGGCCGTGTCAGCATCGGCCGTGTCAGCAGCGCCAGGCTCAGCACCGGCAGGCTCAGCACCGGCAGCAGGCCTAGCAGCAACGGCGGGCCCGGCAGCGGCCGAATCAGCGTCCGCCGCGTCAGCGTCGGCCGGGTAGGCGTCGGCCGCGTCATCGGCGGCCGAGTTGACATCGTCCGCGTCAGCCTCGGCAGGCCCAGCGTCCGCCGCGTCAGCGTCGCGCGTCGCGGTCCGGGTGGCATCCGCGTCCGTCCCGGCGCCGGGGGCCGCCGCTGTCTCATCGCCCTGCGCCGACTCACCGCCCTGCGCCGACTCATCGTCCTGCGCCGAACGGGTTTCCTGCTGGTCCGGGCGCGTTCCGGCGTCCCCGCGCGCGCCCAGCAGGGTTCTCGGCTCGCCGAAGGCTGGGGGGCCGGCCGGGGAACCGGCCGCGGCCGCAGGCCGGTCTGCCGGGCCAGGACGGGCTGGCTCGCCGCCGCGGCCCGCGGCCTCGAGTTCGGCGTTCACCCGGTCCCAGAAGTCGTCGACCGGCGCGGCCCGGCTACCGCGCGCAGCCTCGCCGGCGCCAGGCCGGCCTGGCGCGGGCGCTCGCTTCGCGCCAGACCGTTCCACCGCGGCTGGCCGCTCCCCCGTGGCTGGCCGGTCCTTAGCTTGCCGCTCCGCCGCAGCTGACCGCTCCCCCGACCGCCCGGCTCCGGCCGCTTCTCTCGCGGGGGGTTCTTGTGCGGGGGGCGCTTTCTCGGGGGACGGTCGCGGCGGCCCGGCAAAGGCGGCGGGCGCCGATGCCTTCCGGCCGTCGGCCGGACCCCGGCCCTGCCGCTCGCCGGGGCGGCCGCCCCGGGCGCTGTCCTTCCGGGCGCTGTCCTTACCGCGCAGCCCCTGCCGGCCAGGCCCCACTGCCCCGCGGCTGGCCACATCGCCGCCGCCCGCAGCCTGGCCCGCTACCCGTGCCGGGGCTGCGCTGTCCGGAGGTGCGCTGTCGCCGGGGGAACGCGTCCCGGCGGTGCCGGGCCGGGCGCCGCCCGCCTGAATCGTCCTGACCTGGGGCGTGCCGAACCGCGCCGCACTGCCGGAGGCGAGGCCGGATCCGGCCCGCATCCGGCCTCCCACCATGACCGGTGCGGAATCCCCCGCTGCCGACGGCCACGCCCCCTGCCGGCCGAGTTCCTTGCCCCCGGCGTCCCCGAAGATCTCCCCGCGCCGCACCAGCACGCCGGTCGCCAGCAGGACGCCGGCGAGCAGGCTCGTGCCGATTGCGACGTAAACGAGTGCCAGGCTACTGGCAACAACCCCTGCTACCAGGACGACGATCGCCACGGCGCTGAGGATGGCGCTCAGCCGGATCACGTGCGCCCTCCCCGTACCAAACGGGAAACACCAGGCAGGT
>DASQSC010000300.1:0-9628 GCA_035642555.1 Streptosporangiaceae bacterium
GTTGGTGTTCGACAGGTTGCCAGCCAGCAGGGTGCCCGTCTCCCGGGCCACCCGGGCCGCGATGGCCAGGGCCTGCCGGTTCAGCGGCTCGAGAACCTGCTCCTTCCCGATCACCCGCAGCTTCTGCCGGTGGCCGTAATAAGTGAAGGCCTCCACCACGTCGGAGCCGGCATGCACGAACTCGCGGTGCAGTCCCTCGACCACCTCCGGGTGCTCGAGGACAACCTCCGGGACGAATGCCCCCGCCTGCAGATAACCGCGCCGCTCGCATTCGAAGAGATAGCCCTCGGCGCAGATCACTGGACCGCGGCTGAGCATTTCCGAAAGGTCAGGCATAGAGCGCTCCTCGCTTGGGTCGTGCCAACGGTACAGTACCGGTCTCGCAGCTGTCATCCTCCCGATAACTACGCAAAAGCCGATTCCAGCGCCGCCATTACTCTCAGGACCATTTCCTCCTGCCATTCTGCCGAGACGATTTGCACGCCAGCGGGAAGGTAATCTTTCGCATCGCCGGCCGGAATTGCTGCCAGCTCGGGCCCCGGCAGGGCGGCGGGCATCCTCGCTTCCGGCCGGGACACGGCCACCACTCCGGCGGGCATGCCGAGCAGGTTGTAGAGCCGTGCCGAGCTGGCTGGCGCGTCCCCGCCCGTCTCGTGCAGCGGTGCCTGAGTCGCCGCCGGCGGGCACACGATGGCAGCAAGGCGTGCCCTGCGAAAGGCTGCCATGAACCGGCCGCGATAGCGAGCACAGGCAGCCGCGAGACTCACCGGCACCGAACCGGCCGGGGCCCGCGCGGAAATGACCTGCAGTGCCGCCTCAACGTCGCGGCTGCGGGGACTGCTGCCCAGCATCTTTCGCAGTGCTGCCCCGCCGTCGAGCGCCAGGACACCGGCATAGATCTCCGTCGCTTCCGCCGGGCTGGGCGGGGTGAATTCCACCACCTCGGCTCCGAGCTCAGCCAGCGCCCGCACCGACTTCAGCACCGCCGCCGCCACGGCGGGTGCGGCGCGCTCGGAGTCAAGGTCGAGGTAGTAGCCCACGCGCTGGCCCGTAAGAGTCCCGCTGGCGGCACTCGTCGCTGGCTGCTGCTCACCGCGGCCTGGCGGCCCGCTCCCGGCAGTGAGCAGGCGGTAGGCCAGTTCCAGGTCCCTGACGTTTCTCGCCAGCAGGCCGGGCTGACTCGTCACCACCAGCTGGAAGGCCAGTACCTTCCGGTCAAGCGAGCCGGCGCCGGGCAGGCGGCCGGAGGTCGGCTTGAGGGCATGAATCCCGCAATAGTGGGCCGGGACCCGGACGCTGCCGCCGCTGTCGGTGCCGATGCCGAGCGCGGACCCCCCGGCTGCCACTATCGCTCCCTCCCCGCCGCTTGACCCGCCTGGCGTACGAGCCAGGTGCCATGGGTTGCTCGTCCGCCCGAACAGCGGGTTGTCGGTTTCCTGGCCCCAGCTGAGCTGCGCCAGGTTGGTCTTGCCGAGAACGATCGCTCCCGCTTTCCGCAGCATCGCCACCACCGCGGCATCCCGGGACCGGGGCTTACCCGTTCCGCCGGGGACGCCGCCGGTTGTCGGCATCCCGCGGACGTCCAGGCACTCCTTCACGGTGATGGGCAGGCCGTGCAGGCGGCCGCCGCACTCGCCCCGGGCAAATGCGCGGTCCAGCCGGCCTGCCTCCGCGAGCGCCTGGCCGAACCGGGCGGTCACGACCGCATTGATGAGCGGGTTCACCTCTTCGATACGGGCCACGTAGCCCAGCACCGCCTCGGTCGCCGAGACCTCTCCTGACCGCACCAGCTGGAGGATGTCGCAGGCTCCGGGGTTGGTCATGGCGCTCCCCTCCCAAGCCGGCGCGCTGGGCGGGAAAGCCTGCCCGCTCCGGGCCGGACCGGCCGGGCTGCCGCCTGCCGGCGCGCCGCTCACCGGCCGAACACGAGGACCGGGCGCAGCTGCTCGCCCGCTCTCGCGGAGTCGATGGCGTCATTGATGCGGTCGAAGCCGAAGCGTCCCGAGATGAGCTCATCCAGCTTGAGGCGCCCGGCGAGATAAAGGTCAGCGAGTTCCGGGATGTCCCGGCGGGGACGGCCGGCCCCCATCTTGCTCCCGGCCACCCGGAGGCTCCGGTCCGCGATCGCGACCGGGTCGAGTGAGATCGTCGCCCCGGCCGGCGGTATGCCGACAATGACCAGCGTCCCGCCGCGCCGCAGCAGCGAGCTCCCCGTCTCGATCAGGCTGGCGGCCCCGGCGGCGACGAACACGTAGTCGGCGCCCAGGCCGCCGGTCAGCTCGGTGATCGCGGCGGTGATGTCCTCCCGGACGGTGTCGAGCACGTGGGTCGCTCCGAACGAGCGGGCGGCAGCGAGCTTCCAGGCGACCCGGTCGGCCGTGATGATCTTCCCGGCTGCGGCCAGCGCCGCGCCCTGGACGCAATTGAGTCCCACCCCGCCCGCGCCGAGGACCACCACGGTGCTGCCGGCCTCGACTGCCGCGGTGTTCCTGACCGCGCCGATCCCGGTCAGGACGCCGCAGGCGAGCAGGCTGGCGGCAGCCAGCGGGACGGCCTGCGGCACCGCAACCACCTGGGACGCGTCCACAGTGACGAACTCGGCGAAGGCGCCGGTCCGCATCCCCCGGTGGATCACCTCGCCGCCGGCGCCGGACAGCACCGTATCGGGGTCCGCGGCTGGCGTCCCTTCACACAGCGACGGCTGGCCTCGCGCGCACCGCCCGCACCCGCCGCAATACCTGATCAGCGTGACCACAACGTGGTCGCCAGCGCTAAGCCCGCCAGCGCTGAGCCCGCCAGCGCCCGCTCCGGCCTGTTCCACTATGCCGGCGGCTTCGTGCCCGTAGACGGCCGGGAGCTGCCCGCCCCAGGCCCCGTCGATGAAGGCGACATCGCTATGGCAGACGGCACAGGCGGCGATGCGCACGAGGACCTCTCCCGGTCCCGGCGGGCGGATCGCCGCCTCCTCGATCCGGAGCGGGGCGCCGAAGGACCGGCAGACGGCGGCTCTCATGGCGTGACCTGTCCCCCCGTCACACCCGGTAGCGGCGCACCGCGTCGTGGTCCAGGACGATGCCCAGGCCCGGCCGCTCGCTGAGCACGAGGTAGCCGTCACCGGTCACGGCCACCGGCTCGGCCAGCATGAAGTCCCGTCGCTGCGGGGTCCATCCGGGCGGGTCGTAGGGGTACTCGAGGTAAGGGCCGCCGCCGGCGCCGGCCACCAGGTGCAGGTTCGCGAGCAGGCCGATGCCGTTGGTCCAGGTATGCGGGCTGAACATGCGGCCCTTGGCAAGCACGTGCTCAGCCAGCGTGCGGGCGCGGGAGATGCCGGCGGCCAGCACCGCGTCGGGCTGGTAGACGTCGAGCGCGTCGGCCTCGGCGAGCGCTGTCAGCTCGGCATAGCTGCGGACCATCTCGCCGCCTGCTATCCGCATCCGGCCCGCCGCCCGCAATGCTGCCAGCCCCCGCACGTCGGTGGCTGCCAGGGGCTCTTCCAGCCAGAACACGTCAAGCTCGGCGAGCTGGTCGAGGATGCGGCGGGCCGCCACCGGGTCGATCGGCCCGCGGGTGTCACCCGGCATCCGCCAGCCCTGGTTGAGGTCCACCATGATCGTCAGCCCCGGCAGGGCCTCGCGGACGGCCGCGACCGCACCAAGCCCGCCGGCGCACTGGGCGGGGTCCACCCGGATCTTCAGCGCCCGGAAGCCCGCCGCGGCCGCGGCCTGCGCCATCTCCACCCGTTCCCTGCGGCCGGCCAGTGCCCCGGTGGAGGCGTACGCCAGGATCCGGTCGGTGAAGCCCCCGAGCAGCCGCGCGACCGGCTGCCCGGTGACCTGGCCGGCGATGTCCCACAGCGCTGCCTCCAGCGGCCAGGGCCGGCAACCGTGAAACGCGACGGTTTCCAGCACCCGCACCTGACGGGCGATAGCCAGCGGGTCGGTGCCCAGGAACAGGTCCAGGTAGCTTTCGAACCCCGCCATTGAGTCGCCAGACCCGATGCCGCGCACGCCCTCGTCCGTGTCCACCAGCACCAGGGTCGCCGGGAAGCTGCGGCGCGGCCGCGGGTCCCAGGCAGCCGGGAACGGCGGCTGGAGCGGCAGCTCCAGCCGGATCAGCTCAATGCCGGTGATCTTCATGGCGGCCGGAAAGACGAACCGGATGGGGACTGGGAGGCTGCGGGGACGCCTCCGGGGCCGGGACCGGCCGGGTGCCGTTCCCGTTCTGGTGACCGGGTTCCGGCCGCCCCGGCACGCCCCGCCCGCCCGGCAGGCCGCGGGCGAGCGGGGTGCCGCGCGCTCCGCGGCCTGGCACCCGCAGCGGGCCCGCCGCCGGGATGGCGGCGGCCAGCACGGCCAGGCACACCACCGCCGTCAGCCCGAAGGTCACCTGGGCGCCGGCGATCTCCGCGCCGAGCCCGGCCAGCAGCGGCCCGAGCAGCACGGTCGCCGCCCACACCCCGTTGAGCAGTCCCATGACCACGCCGAGGCCCGCTCCGCTCCGTTCGGCGCCCGCGGCGGCCAGGGGGTAGCTGACCGTCCACAGCACCGCCCGGGCGGCGGTGGTGGCACACAGCATCCCGAGGATGGCGACCGGTGCCTGGCTAAGGGCAGCCGGCGAGAAGGCGAACGCGAGGGCAAGCATCCCGGCCAGGAGCACCCGGATGCGTACCGCCCGGCGGCCAGCCGAGGCGGTGAGCGCGCTCGCCATCACGAAGATCACCCCCGCTGCCGCGAACGCCAGGCCGATCCGGCCCGGCGACGCCCCGGCAGCGTGCAGCTGGCGGGGCGCCAGCAGGGCGGCGACCCCCGTCGTGCCGCCAGCGGTCACGATCGCTGCGGCCGCCGCCAGCGTGCGCCGGTCAGACACGGCGGCCCGGAGGCTGGCGCGCATCCGGGCGGACGGGGCCGGTGCCACGGCGGGCATCCGCAGCAGGGCGAGCCCGCCGGTGAGGAGGGCGAAGACCGCGGCCGCCGCGAGGAAAGGACTCGCCAGGCCGAAATACTCCACCAGGAATCCCGACAGGGCCGGGCCGGCCACGCTGCCGATGCCGGCGCTCGCGACCGGCCCGCCAAGACCCAGCCCCCCTGGCGCGGCCCGCTCCAGCCAGGCCAGCCCCGCGGTCCAGACGACGGCGTACCCGGTCCCGAACGCCAGCCGTGCCGCCAGCAGCAGCAGGAACGAGCCGGCCAGGGCCTGCATCAGCACCGCGACCGTCATCAGCGCGCCAGCCCAGAGGGTGAGCTTGCGGGCGCCCAGCCGGTCGGACAGGCTCCCGGCCGGCACGGACACCGCCAGGCAGGCGAGCCCGGTCGCGCCCAGCACCAGGCCCTGCTGGAGACCGGAGAGCCCGAGCCGCTGCGCATAGTCGGGTACCACCGGCACGACCGCGAACTGGGTGCCGGAGCTCGCGAGCACCAGGGCGTAGGCGAGGACGCGGAACAGCCGCACCCGTCGCGGGCATGGCACAGCCACTGCGGTCACTGCTGATTCCCCCTCGCTCCCGCCGGGGACGCCCGGCAGCCCGAGCTTAATATGAGAACTACGACAGCTAACATGAAGAGATGGCACAGATAGGATCGATATATCCGATCAAGAACGGTCTTGGCCTGCGCGAACTGCGCGCGGTCCTCGCGGTCGCCGAGCTCGGGTCATTCCGGCGCGCCGCGGCCGCGCTCGGCTACACCCAGTCGACGCTGTCTCATCAGGTCTCCGCGCTCGAAGCGGCGCTGGGCCGGCCGTTGTTCCACCGGCCCGGCGGCCGCGGGCAGGTCCGGCTGACCCCGGCCGGCCAGGCGGTGTGCCGCCGGGCACGGCGGGCGCTGGGCGAGGTCGAGGCGATGGCCGCCGAGGCCGCGGAGGCCGGCCGCGGTGATCGCGCGCTGGTGCGCGTCGGGGTGTCCCAGACCGCAGCAGCCGAGATCATGCCACCGGCCCTGCGGGCCTTCCAGGCGGAGTATCCCGGGGCTGAGGTGGTGCTGAGCGAGGTCACCGACGGCGAGGACGTAGCGGACGCCCTCCGCCGGGCGCGGCTGGATCTCGCCTTCGCCAACAATCCCGAGCCCGATGAGTTCATCGAGGCGGTGCCGGTGCTGGCGGACCCGTGGGTGATTCTCACCCGCCACGACAGCGAGATCGCGGGGATGGAGCGGCCTGGTTTCGACGCGCTCGACGGAGCGGAACTGGTGGCCTGGACCCACCGCTGGCGGGGTCAGGCCGCGCTCGAGGAGGCGTGGAGCCGCGGGGGCATCGCGCCGAGGATCGTCTACCGCACCGATGACAACCTGGCCCTGCAGCGGCTCGTGGCAGCCGGGCTCGGGCACGCCTGCATCGGGCGCCTTGCCGCCAGCCGTGCCGTGGACTCGTCGCTGACCTGGGTATCACCGCACGATTTCATGAGCTTTATCAGCCCGCGCGAGATCGCCCTCTGCTACCCGCGGCGGCAGCTGACGGCCGCCGCGCTCGCGCTCATCGGCGCCATCCGGGCCCAGGCAGCCGGGGGCGCGGGGAGCGGTGTCCTCAGCCGGTAGCCGCGGGCCCGGCAAGGAAGGCGCCGGGGGCGCCCGCGGCGGCGAGCCTTCCGTCCCGGACCAGCACCGTGCCGCGGAGCAGCACATCCCGTACCCGCCCGGTCAGCCGCTGGCCGGCGTAAACGCTGTCGCCGGTCTGGTCATCGACCGCCTCCGGCGTGATGGTCATCTCCGCCCGCGGATCCCAGATCACCAGGTCGGCATCGGAGCCGGGGGCGATGACGCCCTTGCGCGGGTAATGCCCGAAGGCGCGGGCCGGATTCGCCGAGGCCACCGCCGCGAGCCGGGCGACCGGCAGGCCCCGCTCCAGGCCCCGTGACAGCAGCAGCGGAAGCCGGGCGGCGACACCGGCGATCCCGTAGGAATATCCCTGCCCGTCCGGGGCGAGCTCCCCGATGGTCGCCGAGCGCGCCTGGCTGTGGTCAGACCCGACCGTGTCGAGCGTCCCGTCCGCGAGCGCCTGCCACAGCGCCTCCTGGTGCCCCGGCGGCCGCAGCGGCGGGGCGACGAGGTAGCGCTCGGCGTCGTCCCGCTGGTAACAGCGATCATCCAGGAGCAGGTGGTGCAGGCAGGCCTCCGCGTGCAGCGCGGCCGAGCCGGATCGGCGGGCGAGCCGGACCTGATCGAGCGAGCCGGAGCAGGACAGGTGCGTGAGGTAACAGGCAGCCCCGGTGATCGCGGCCATCCCGAGCGCCCGGGCCACCGCGGCCGCCTCGGCTTCGGGGGGCCGGGTCTGCGCGAACACCTGCGCCCCGGTCCGGCCGGCCGCGACCGCCGCCGCCACCAGCCCATCGATGACGCCGCCTTCCTCGCAGTGGACCTGGATCACGTGGCCCTGCCGCGCGGCGACCGTCATCAGCTCGAGCAGCCCGCGGGCGGACCACATGACCCCCAGCTCCGGGTATGCGAGGAAGACCTTGATGCCGGAGGCTCCCCCGTCCCGCAGCGCCTGCAGGTCGCGCGCCACCACCTGATCCGGCTGGTACAGCATCGCATGCAGTCCCACATCCACCACCGGCTGGCCGCTCGCAAGCTCAGCCCGCCGGCGCCAGAAGCACGGGACCGATTCCTCGCCCGGCTCGGGATTGGTGAACGTCAGGACGGTCGTCGTGCCGCCCAGGGCCGCTGCCCGGGTCGCGGCCGGCACGTCGGCCATGATGTGGCAGTGGGGGTCCACCCCGCCCGGCAGCACGAGGCAGCCAGCGGCGTCAAGCCGCTCGCCCTGCGCGGGCCCCAGGCCCGGCTCCGCCAGCCCGGCGATCCTGCCGCCCGTTATCACGACGTCGGCAGGCAGCGGCCCGGATGCGGTCACCACCGTTCCGCCGGTGACCGTGAGCGTCTCACGGCGCCCCGGGGAGGCACCCGATCTCATGCGCGAACCTCCGGTGCTACCAGCGCGGGCCACCGCGGCGGCCCGGCGGCTCACCGGTCCAGGGCCGGCTCACTGGTACGGCCGCGGCGGAAACAGCTTAACGTGGCTTGTTGCCAGCGGCCGCCGGCCGTGCCGGAGGGGGCGCTGGGGGCAGCGGCGGCCGGCCACTCTGGGCGGGGGCCTCCGGGGCGTTGCCTCCCCCGCTGGCAGGCTGCCAGGATCGCGCCATGACCGAACCGCAGCGCGCTTCCGGCGGCCCGGCACGTGACTTCGTCGGCTACGGCCCGCAGCCGCCCGGCTTCGAGTGGCCCGGCGGCGCCCGGGTCGCCGTCAATCTCGTCATCAATTACGAGGAGGGAGGCGAGTATTCACTCGGCGCTGACGGCGTGAACGACAGCTGGGGCGAGTACCCGTTCCGTTATGGCCCGGAGGTCCGTGATCTCGGGACCGAGACGCACATGGAGTACGGGAGCCGGGTCGGGATCTGGCGGCTGGCCCGGATGATCGACCGTTACCAGATCCCGGTGACGTTCGCCGCCTGCGCCCTGGCGGTGGAACGGAACCCGCCGCTGGCCGAGTGGCTGCGGGCGCGCGAGCACGACCTGCTCGCCCATGGTTACCACTGGTATGGCCCGGATGCGGTCGCCATGAGCCGGGACCGGGAGCGCGAGGAAATACGGAAGGCCGCCGATTCCCTGCAGCGGACGACCGGCCAGCGGGCGCGGGGGTGGATGGTCCGCTCTTTCCCGACCGTCCATACCCGGGAGCTGCTGGTGGAGAACGGCGGGTTCTGGTACGACTCCGATGCCGGCAATGACGAGATTCCCTATTATGCCGACACGCTCGGCACGCCATTCCTTGTCATTCCCTATAGCAAGGTTCATAACGACGTCCGGTATATGATCGCCCCGACCTATGCTTCACCGCGGCACTTCACCGAAAGCCTCCGGCTCGGCCTCGACTACCTGCTCGAGGAGGCCGAGAACGGCTATGGCTCCCGGCTGATGTCGGTCGGCGTGCACGCGCGGTGGAGCGGGCAGCCCGGGCGGGCGGCCGCGCTCCGGGATTTCATCGAGTACGCGCTCCGGCGGGACGGCGTGAGCTTCCTGCGCCGCATCGATGTCGCCGAGTTCTGGCTCGACGCGTTCCCGCCCGCCAGCGCCTGACCGATGCTGGCGGCACGGGACGGGTCACAGGTAGTCCTCCCGGCTGGCCACTCCGATCACCGGCTCGCCGCGCAGGAACCGTCCGACGTTCTCGGCCGCCCGGCGCGCCCCGGTCTGCAGGGCGCCGTCGGTGACGCCGGAATTGTGCGGTGACCCGATCACGTTGGGCAGGCTGAAGAACGGGTAGCCGGTGGAAAATTCCGAGCCGGGCGCCGGCTCGTGCCACCAGGTGTCGATCCCGGCGCAGAAGTCAGGCTGGTCCCGCAGCCGCTCGTAGAGCGCACGCTCGTCCACGATGGCGGCCCGGCCCACGTTCACCAGGATCGCCTCCGGCTTCATCAGCGCCAGCTCCCGCGCGCCGATCAGGCCCCGGGTAGCCCTGGTCAGCGGCAAGGCCACGAGCAGCACGTCGGCGGCGGCCAGCACCCGGTCCAGGTCCGCCAGCGTGCCGGCGAACTCAACCTCCTCGCTGGTGCGGCCGGAGGTGTTGACCGCGTGGATGCGCGCCCCGAACGGCCGCATCAGCCGCGCGGCGGCCCTGCCGATCCCGCCGAAGCCCAGGA
>DASQSC010000301.1:0-6008 GCA_035642555.1 Streptosporangiaceae bacterium
GCCGCCCGTTCGGGCTCGGCTCGCCGGGGCCTGAGCCCGCCGCGGCACCGTCTTCGCCCCCGGCCTGGCCGCCAGCGGCCGCGCCGCGGCCGGTCCGGGATCCTGCCCTGTCCGCCCCGACCAGCGGCGTGTCGTAGGGCCTGGAGTGCTCGCCCGCCTCGATCGCCTCCGGGCGCCTGCGGCCCGCCCGGACCAGTGCCCCGACCGGCCTGGCCCAGCGGCTCTGGTCCCCGGTGCCGGCCCCGTCCTGGCCCTCACCGGCGCCAGCCGGCGCCCTGGCGCGGGCGGTCAGCCCGCGGATCTCGGTCAGCCGGTCGGGGATCCGGTGCAACGGCGTGCCGGTGATCACGAGCACACCGAACCCGCTGACCAGCGCCAGCAGCGGCGCCGCCAGCCACGGCGTCAGCAAGGCCACCAGCGGCGCCGAAGCGAAGTAGCCGATCAGGCCGCCCGCGCCGCGCATCGCCGCGGCGCCGTCCACCGGCTGCGGGGTGCCGTGCGCGATATGCACCAGCCCCAGCACCCCGATCCCGAGCGCGGTCCACCCGATCACCACCCGGCCCGTCTCGGAATTCCGGTCCGGGTGCCGCAGGAACCGCCAGGCGAGCATGGCCAGCAGCAGGGGCAGGACCCACGCCACTGACCCCAGCGCCCCGCTGATGAACGCGGACATGATCCGGCCCGCGATGTTGTGCATATGCCACCAGGTGGTGGCGGCGACCACGATGGCGGCGCCGAGCACGGCCAGGCCGGCGCCATCCCGCCGGTGCAGCGGGTCCAGGTCCCTGGCACTGGTGCCCAGCGCCCGGACGACGTAGCCGGTCCCGTGCGCCAGCATCATGTAGGCGCTCACCAGGATGCCGATCGCCCAGGTGATGAGGATCAGGATCGGGTTCGCGGGCGGCGGGGAGCGCCGGGGAGCGCGGCCGCGGCCGGTCTTTGCGCCCCGGCCAGTGCCCTTTCCGCCCCGGCTGCGCTTGCGGGCCGGGGCCCGGGCTGACTGTCGCATGGTGGTGGTGCGCGACCGCGGGCGGCCCCCGGATCCCGCGGTCCTGGTCCCCCCCGCCGGGCGCGGGCGAGTGGCCGTGCCGCCGGGCTGGCGACCGGAACCCTTGGGGACACGGGTATCCATGGTGATAACGGTAACGAGAGGGCAACCGCCCCCCAAGGACCACGCCGGGCGTGTCCGCCAATCGTGGCAACCGGGCTGTGGCCGTCAGGTCACACCTGGTCGCCGGAGTGAACATCGGTGGGAGCGTAGCGGGCGAGCCTGGAAAGTCTCACCCAACCGTCTTGGCATCGGCGGGACCAGGGACCACCCTGATAACACAGCCAACCATTACGGAGCGTAAGCGTGAGCGCGACCACGCCGGCACCGTACCGGATCGGCCAGCCGGTACGGTGCGCCGCGGCCCGGGGCGGGGCATGACCGCCGTCGCCGACCCCCTCCAGCAACTGTCCGGCCTGTTCGCGAGCAACGGCACCGGTGCCGATCCCGCCGGCCCGGTCGGCCGTGCCCAGCACATGCTCCAGGCGGCGGCGCTGGCCGAGGCGGCGGGAGCGCCGCCCGCTCTGGTAGCGGCCGCCCTGCTGCACGACTGCGGCCACTTCGCCGTCACGGTGAACGACCGCGGCGCGGTGAACGACCGCGGCGCGGTGAACGACCGTGTCCCGGTGAACGACCGCGGCGCGGTGGACGGGCGCGGCGCTGGACCAGGCGCGGATGACGGCCACGCCGCCGCTGGCGCGCGCTGGCTGAGCAGGTGGTTCGGGGAGCAGGTGACGGAGCCGGTCCGGCTGCACGTGGCCGCCAAGCGCTACCTGTGCGCGGTAGAGCCCGGCTATCTCAGCGATCTGCCCGCCGCCGGCCGGGCCACGCTCGCCGCGCAGGGCGGCCCGATGGACGACGCGGAGGCGGCGGAGTTCGAGGCGCACCCGCTGGCCTGCGACGCGCTCCGGCTACGCCGCTGGGACGATGCCGCCCATGACCCCGCCGCCAGCCCGCCCGCGTTCGGCTACTACCGGCCGCTGCTGCGCCGCCTGCTGCGCCCGCGGTTACTCTCTCCCAGGCGGCAGCCCTCCGTCCCGGCCGGGCATCTCACACCTCCACCACGACCGGAATGATCATCGGCCGACGCCGGTAGTTCTCGTTCACCCACCGGCCCACGGTCCGCCGGACCAGCTGGCCGAGCTGGTAGGCATCGTTGATCCCCTCGCTGGCGGCCTGCCCGAGTGCCTCGTCGATGCGCGGCATGACCTCTGCGAACGCGGCGTCGTCGATCCCCGACCCGCGGGCGTGGATCTCGGGCCCGGCGGACAGCTTGCCGGTCGTGGAATCCACCACGATCACCACCGAGATGAAGCCCTCCTCGCCGAGGATGCGCCGGTCCTTCAGCGAGGTCTCGGTGACCTCGCCGACCGACAGCCCGTCGACGTAGACGTAGCCGCACGGCACCGAACCGGTGACCGACGCCTGCCCGTCCACCAGGTCGACGACCACGCCGTTCTCGGCGATCACGATGTTCTTGTCCGGCACGCCGGTGAGGCCGGCCAGCCTGGCATGCGCCCGCAGGTGCCGCCACTCGCCGTGGACCGGCATGAAGTTGCGCGGCTTGACCAGGTTGAGCACGTAGAGCAGTTCCCCGGCCGGGGCGTGCCCGGACACGTGGACCATGGCGTTGCCCCGGTGCGCGACCCGCGCGCCCCACCGGGTGAGCTCGTTGATGATCCGGTACACGGCCGTCTCATTGCCGGGGATCAGTGAGGAGGCGAGGATCACGGTGTCGCCCTCGGCCACCCGGATCGGATGGTCGCGCCCGGCCATCCGGGACAGCGCGGACATCGGCTCCCCCTGCGACCCGGTGGAGATGAGCACGATCCCCTCCGGCGGCAGCTCCTCCGCTTCCCGCATGTCCACGATGAGCCCGCCCGGCACCGCTGGGATCCGCAGGTAGCCGAGGTCGCGGGCGACTCCCATGTTGCGCACCATGGACCGGCCGACGAACGCCACCTTGCGCCCGTAGCCCACGGCCGCGTCCAGCACCTGCTGGACGCGGTGGACGTGGCTGGCGAAACAGGCGACGATGACCCGCTGCCGGGCGGCGGCGAAGATCTCCGACAGCACCGGTGCGATGTCCCGCTCGCTGGTGACGATGCCCGGGACCTCGGCGTTGGTGGAATCGGACATCAGCAGGTCCACGCCCCGCCCGCCGACCCGCGCGAACCCGCCCAGGTCGGTGAGCCGCCCGTCCAGCGGCAGCTGGTCCATCTTGAAGTCGCCGGTGTGCAGCACCACGCCCGCCGGGGTGGTGATCGCCACCGCCAGCGCGTCCGGGATGGAGTGGTTCACCGCGAAGAACTCAAGCTGGAACGGGCCGAACGACTGCCGCCCCCCGGCCGCCACCTCGACCCCGGCCGGTGCGATCCGGTGCTCGGCCAGCTTGCTGCGGACCATGCCGAGCGTCAGCTTGGAGCCGGCCAGCGGCATGTCCGGCCGCTCCCGGAGCAGGTACGGCAGGGCGCCGATGTGGTCCTCGTGCGCGTGCGTCAGCACGACCGCTTCCACCTCGCCGAACCGGCCGGCCAGGTACGAGAAGTCCGGCAGGATCAGGTCCACCCCGGGCTGGTCCGGCTCGGGGAACAGCACCCCGCAGTCCACGATCAGCAGCCGGCCGGCGTACTCGAACACGTTCATGTTCCGGCCGATCTCGCCCAGGCCGCCGAG
The DNA here is from genome assembly GCA_035642555.1 of Streptosporangiaceae bacterium. GTDB lineage: Bacteria > Actinomycetota > Actinomycetes > Streptosporangiales > Streptosporangiaceae > JAIRTY01. The sequence goes on from DASQSC010000301.1 coordinate 3,725, forward strand.
GCCGACGATGCGCAGGCCCCGCTTGGGAAGCGACGGCGGGCTGGCCAGTTCCGGGTGCGGGTGACTCACCGGCCGGCTCCGGCCCCGGCCCGCCTGCCCGCCCCCGCGCGCGATCCGGCGCGGCCGCGCATTCTGGCCCCCGTCTGCAGGCCAGTCACGCCGCTCCCCCGGGCAGCTTCACGCCGCCTGCCACCAGGTCGGCGCGCAGCTGCTCGAGCTGGGCCGGGGTGGCGTCGCTGAGCGGGCCCCGGACCGGGCCGCCGGGCAGCCCGAGCAGGCCGAGCGCCGCCTTGACCGTGATCACGCCCTGGGTCCGGGTCATGATGCCGGTGTACAGCGGCAGCAGGTCGTAGTGCAGCTGCCGGGCCTCCTCGGCCCGGCCCGCCAGGTAGGCGTCGATCATCTCGTGCAGCCGGTCCCCGGCGACGTGCCCGACCACGCTGACGAACCCCGCCGCGCCGAGCGCCAGCATCGGCAGGTTCAGCATGTCCTCGCCGCAGTAGTAGACGAGGCTGGTCGCGAGCATCACGTGGGAGGTCGCGGCCAGGTCCCCCTTGGCGTCCTTGACCCCCACGATCCGCGGGTGCTGGGCCAGCTGGAGCAGCGACTCGGTGGCGATCGGGATGCCGGTCCGGCCGGGGATGTCATAGAGGATCGCCGGCAGCCCGGTGGCGTCGGCGACCTTCGTGAAGTGGGCCACCAGCCCGTTCTGCGGCGGCTTGTTGTAGTAGGGCGTGACCACGAGCAGCCCGTGGGCGCCCGCCTGCTCGGCCCGGCGGGCCAGCTCGCAGGTGTGCGCGGTGTCGTTGGTGCCGACCCCGGCAACCACCGCCGCCCGGTCCCCCACCGCCGCCACCACGGCGCGCAGCAGCCGGTCCTTCTCGTCGTCGCTGGTGGTGGGCGACTCGCCGGTGGTGCCGCTTACCACCAGGCCGTCATTGCGCATGTCATCGACCAGGTAGGCAGCGAGGCGCGCGGCACCGTCGACGTCGAGCCCCCCGTCGCTGGTGAAGGGCGTGATCATCGCGGTCAGCATCCGGCCGAACGGCGCCCGGGGATCGGGCCCGCCGGCTCCAGGCTGGCTCGCGGAGGAGCGCTGGATTCCTGTCATGAACCGAACGCTACCGGTCAGGGGCGCGCCGGGGTACCCGGGACGCGCCCTGTCCCCGCGCCTGACGATCTCGAACGGCCGCCGTCCACGATAAAGACGCGGACGACGTGAGCTCGGGGGTACCCACGTCGGCCGCGTCTACCTGGTCATCGTGCGGGGTGATGCCGGCGTTACACTTCGTGACCACCCCGGCGGCGGACCCGCGCGGCCCGGCTTCCGGGCCGTGCCAGCTGGGCGGGGCAGGACCGCTGCGCGGGGGTGGTGACAGCGCGCGGGAGCGCCCGAACGGCCGTCCCCGGGCACAGCCGAGGGGAACCTGGCCGATCAGAACACCGGGATGATGTCTTCGGGGTTGACGGCATTGGAGACGTCGACGCCGTCGATGTCGAGTTCCGGGATGGCGGGGAACTCGATGCCCCACCGGAGCACGATCGCCCGTACCCGGGCCATGGCCACCCGCCAGTTCTCGGCCTGCTCCGCGAAGGAGAGCACGCCGAGCCCGCCGGACCGGGCGTGGTCCATCAGCACCCGGTGGTTGGGCAGGAAGTACGGCGGCAGGTCCCAGAAGCCCTCCGGCGGCTCCCACAAGATCATCGACAGGAACACGAAGCCGGCCCGGAGCTGCCGGGTGATCAGCTCCTTGACGTCCTCGGTGAGCCCCGGCCACTCCTTCTCCAGGATGGTCATGCAGATCTGCAGGTGCCTCGACTCATCCCGGCCGATCTTGGCGAACATCTCCCCGAACACCGGGTGCGTGGTGCCCGAGGCCATGCCGCGGAACAGGGTCGACGCGGCCATCTCGCCCATCATGAAGCTGGTGAACAGCACCGCCAGGGAGTACTTGCCGACCGCCTTGTTGTACCCGCTCCAGTACCGGCCGCCGTTGTGGTAGAGCCAGCCGATGTTGTTGTGGGCGGCCCGCTCCAGGTCGGTCGCTGGCTGCCAGTCCAGCGGGCCGCCCGGCCAGAGCCGGGCGATGGTGCGCTGGCAGCACTCCTCGTGGTTCATCTCGTCCCGCGTGATCGAGAAGAAGCACTTCCGGACCGGGTCCTCTTCGTGCTGCTCGAACGCGTGGATGGTGGCGCGGGCGAACACCGCGGGCCCGGAGGCATCGAAGTTGGCGAGCACCGAGAACCAGTACATGATGCCCAGCCGCTGCTCCGGGGTGAAGTC
>DASQSC010000302.1:0-5279 GCA_035642555.1 Streptosporangiaceae bacterium
GGCGGACCGGTTCACGGTCGTGCACGCGCACAGCGTGTTCTCGCACTCGCCGATCGACGTCATCGACGAGTGCCTGGCGCACGTGGGCAGGGTCATGACCCGGGACGGCATCTTCGACTTCACGTTCAACCGCACCGATGGGACCGAGCACCAGGTGCTGCGGGAGGACTTCTACTACCGCACCGAGACCCTGCTCGAACTGGCCGCCAAGCACGGCCTGGACGCGCAGTTCATGGCGGACTGGGAGGAACTCCCCCACGAGCAGTCGAAGATCCGGGTCACCCGCCGGACCTAGACACGCCCTGGGCGCGTCCCGGGGCTGGAACGGCGGCGCCGGCACGCTGGCGGCTGCCCGGTACGCTGTCGGCTGACCGGCACCTGACGCGGAAGGCGACGCAATGGCGGCCGAGAGCGGCACCCCGTCGGCATCCGCTGCTGAGACCCCGAACACGGCCCGGATGTACGACTACTACCTGGGCGGGAAGGACAACTACGCGGCCGACCGGGAAGCTGCGGAGCAGGTCCTGGCCAATGCCCCCGAGATCCGGCGGGTCGCCATGGAGAACCGTGCATTCCTCGGCCGGGTGGTCGGGTTCCTCGCCGGGGAGGCCGGCATCCAGCAGTTCATCGACATCGGCACGGGGCTGCCCACAAGGGGAAACGTTCCGGAAATAGCCCTGGAGGCCGCGCCCGGCGCCCGGGTCGTGTGCGTCGACCACGACCCGGTGGTGTGCGCGCATGCCCGTGCGCTGCTGCCCGGGGCGGGCAACGTCGAGGTGGTCGAGGCCGCGATGGAGGATCCCGGGGCGATCCTGAGCAACCCGGCCGTCACCGGGCAGATCGACTTTTCCCGCCCGGCCGCGGTGCTCTTCTTCTCGGTGCTGCACTTCGCCGACGATGCCAGCCGGATAGTGCGGGCGTTCCGCGAGGCGATGGCGCCCGGCAGCTATCTGGCCCTCTCGCACGGCGTGGCGGAGCAGGTACCTGGCGGGAGCGGACCGGCTTCCCAGGTCAGGCAGATCTACGGGCGATCCGACTCGCCGCGCGGCGCGTTCCGCACCCGCGAGGAGGTGTTGGCGCTGTTCGACGGGTTCGAACTGGTGACCCCCGGGCTAGTGCCGGTCGCGGACTGGCGGCCCAGCCGCGCTACCTCCGCGGCCGGGCGGACGTGGCTGCTGGGCGGTCTGGGCCGAAAGCCGGACCGGCCGTAACAGCCTGGCCCGGCGGGCCGGACGGGCCCCCGCGGAGGCGGCGCGCGGCCGACCGGACGGGCCCGGCGGGTGCGGCGCGCCGGGCGGCCGGTTCAGGTGGGCGAGCCCGCGGCGGCCCCGGTGATCCGGTCTCCCCACCGGGCCCGGGCACCCGGCAGGTCGAGCGGCGCGATCATCTCGCCGCCGGCCAGCTCGGTTTCCCAGTCCTCGGCCGGCACCCGCCACATCACCTCGAACTCGATGCCGCTCGGGTCCCTGGCGTAGAGCGACTTGGACACCTTGTGGTCGCTGGCCCCCACCAGCGCGCCACGGACCTCCAGCCTGGCCCGGATCTCATCCAGCTCGGCCAGCGTCCCCACCTCCCAGGCCAGGTGGTACAGGCCCACCTGCGGCACCGGCTGCAGCGGGTTGCCCTCCAGCTGGAACAGGCCCAGGTCATGGTCGTTGACCGAGCCCGGGGACCGCAGGAACGCCGCCTGGCCCCCGAATTCGGAACGGATCTCGAACCCCAGGGCGCCGCAGTAGAACTCGACGGCCCGCGGCAGGTCGTGCACATACAGGACGGCGTGGTTGAGGCGGCGAACCGGCATGACGGCCCTCCCGGATCAGCTCTGCACCCGGATTTCCCGGGATTCGTCACTAGCCTTAATTGTGCCTGGTTCCGGGAGATTCCCCGGGGCGGATCGCCCGCGGCCGGAGCGGGGCCCGCCGCTGGTACTCCTCCAGCGCATGGGCCACCCAGCCGGCGGTCCTGGCCACCGCGAAGATGGCCTCCCCCGCGCCCCTCGTCATCCCTGCCACGCCGGCCAGCACCGCCAGCGCGAAGTCGATGTTGGCGCGGGGCAGCCCGCGCCGGGGGACCTCGGCCAGCACGGCCTCGGCCACCGCCAGCCGGGCCGAGCCCGGGGCCGCCGCCCGCACCGCGTCCAGCAGGAACTCGGCCCGCGGATCCCGCTCGGGGTACACCATGTGCCCGAAGCCAGGGATCCGCTCGCCGCGCCGCAGCAGGTCCCCGACCACCCGCGGGGCGTCAGCCGGCCCGGCCGCGCCCGCCAGCATGGTTTCCGCGCCGAGCGAGGCTCCCCCGTGCAGCGCCCCGCCGAGCGCGCCGAGCCCGGTGGCCACCACCGCGTACGGGTCGGCCCGGACCGAGGCGGCGACCCGGGCGGCGAAGGTCGAGGCCGCCAGCTCGTGATCGGCCAGCATGACCAGCGCCGACCGCAGGCAGGTGAGCAGTCCCGGCTCGGCGGGCCAGGGGCAGAGCTTCGGCCACAGCCGCCCCGCGATGCCGGTGCCGTCGGCGATGGGCCCGTGCCCGGCCAGGGCCGCTGCGATGGCGGCATCGCCACCGGCTACCGGGTCCCCGCCGGGGGCTTCGTTAGGGGCTTCCCCTGTGCCTTCCCCGGCGGCGGCTGGCGGCAGGCAGTCCACCATGCCCGCGATGATGCCGCGCGCGGCGGTCATGACCGCAGGGGGGTCGAGCTGGAGCCGGAACGGGTCAGCCGCTGCCAGGGCCGGCACGATGACCTGGAGTCGTTCCAGCGGCAGGGTGCCGGCGGGCAGGCCCGCCTGGGCCGCCCGGCCGGCCGCCAGCGCCGCGGCAGGCGCCTGCCAGCCGGCCGCCTGCCCGGGCACCGCCGCGGGCGGCAGGGTCCCGGTCCAGAGCAGCACCGCGACGTCTTCGAACGGGTGCCCGGCGGCGGCCAGCGCCACCGCGTCCCGGCCCCGGAACTCCAGCCGGCTGCCGCTGATCTCGGTGATGGCCGACTCGATGGCCAGGTCTCCGGGCAGCCGGCGGCGCCGCGGCCGGCCCCGCCGGGCCAGCGCCTCCACCTCCTCGGCCGCGAACCGGCTGCCGCGGCCGTCGGCGGCCCGGCGGCGGTTCAGCACGCCGCGGCTGACATAGGAATACAGAGTGGCTGTCTTGACCCCGAGCCGCCTGGCCGCGGTCGCGGCGTCAATCCACTCGGTCACAACCCGGCCCCTTTCCCTCTCTCTCCCGTGGCCTCTCGCCCTCCCTGGGCCCTCTCGCGCCCGCTGGCATTGATTTTAGTCAATATTGATCTATATGGATAGCCGCGCCAGGATGGAATGACCGGTCTAGCCAGGAGGACAAGTGCCTGAGATCCACATCCTCGATGTGACCAACCGCGACGGCGTCCAGACCGCCCGCACCGGCCTGTCGAAATTCGGCAAGACCATGGTCAACTTCTATCTCGGCCGGCTGGGGGTAGCGCAGTCGGAACTCGGATTCCCGTTCCTCTTCCATGAGAAGCCGTATATGCGGGCCAGCGTCGCGCTGGCGGAGGCGGGCGCGTTCGGCGGGCTGCGGTTGTCCGGGTGGTGCCGGGCGGTCGCGGCAGACGTCGAGCAGGCGGTGCCGCTGGGCCTCCGCCACTACAACCTGTCCATCTCCACGTCCGATCAGATGATCGCGCACAAGTTCCGCGGCCGGCTCGACCGGGCGGCCGTCATCTCCGAGATGACCGCCGCGGTGGCGGCGGCGCGGGCCGGCGGTGCCGAGACCATCGGGGTGAACGCCGAGGACGCCTCCCGCACCGACGACGGCTTCCTGCTCGATTTCGCGCTGGCGGCCAGGGAGGCGGGGGCCAGCCGGGTCCGCTACTGCGACACCATCGGCGGCGACGTCCCCGACCGGATCCGGGAACGGTTCGCCAAGCTGGCCAGCGCGGCGCGGCTGCCGGTCGAGACACACTGCCACAACGACCTCGGGATGGCGGTCGCCAACTCGGTCTCGGGCGCGCTCGGGGACCTGGATGCCGGGCAGGACGCCTGGATCAACACCTGCGTCAACGGGATCGGCGAGCGGGCCGGGAACGCCGACCTGCTGTCCTGCCTGCTCGCGTTCGGGCACGGGTTCGGGGTGGCCGGCCGGGCTCCGATCGGCGACCCGATCGACCTGAGCTGGGGCCGCCGGTTCGCCTGCTGGGCCAGCTACGCGCTGGGCCAGCCGCTGCCGCTCGGCCAGCCGGGGGCGGGACGGAACGCGTTCGCCCACGAGTCCGGCATCCACGCCGACGGGGCGCTCAAGGACCGCCGCAACTACGAGCTGTACGACGAGGACCTGCTCGGCCCGTTCCCGGCCGACTGGCATGCCCGCCCCGGGCGGGTCGTGCTGACCGGCGAATACGGCGGGATGGCGGGGTTCCGGCACGTCATGGACGGGCTCAGGATCGAGCTCGCGCCCGGGGACGAGGACCTGGTGTTCCGGCTGGTACAGCTGTGCGCGTCGGCCACCAGCCGCCCGCTCACCGACGACGAGCTGCGGCTGATCGCTGGCTACCCGCACCAGCTCGCGCTGCTCTACCCGGGCGAGCTCAGCTAGCCCGGGGGTGGTGGCGAGCCCGGCGGGCCCGCGTCAGCGGCCGAGTTCCTTGCGGCGGCGGGCCGCCCGCAGCCGGCGCCGCTGGGACGGGTCGAGCATCAGGTATGCCGCCGTCGGCAGCGCGATTGCGGCCGCGATGACCCCGAGTGCCAGCCAGGGGCTGATAATGAACAAGATCAGGCCGACAACGACGCCGGCGATGGCGATCTTCATGTGACCCGACAACTCTGCCTCCTCATAGCCGCGGATGTGATCCGCGCTGGCTGCCTCACGGGCCAGACCACCACATCACGACTCACCTAACCTAAACGCCAAGCCGTCCCAGGGTAGTTCCGCGGCCAGCCAGATGGCCGGCGGGACACGGCCGGCCGGTGCGGTGCCACGGCGGCCGGCCGGGCTGGGCAGGACCGGGGGCCGGGCAGGCAGGGGGCCGGCTGGCAGGGGGCCGGCTGGCAGGGGGTCGGCTGGCAGATGGGGCAGAGTGCCAGGATGGCGGCGAGGGCAAGCTGCCAGGATGGCAGGCGAGGGCAGACTGCCAGGATGGCGGCCGGGGCCGCCCGGCACGCGGAGGTACCAGTGAGCATCTCGCTTCCCATCGACCCCGACGCCAACGATCTGCTGGCGCGCAGCCCGCTCGCGCTGCTGGTCGGGATGCTGCTCGACCAGCAGGTGACGATCGAGAAGGCGTTCACCTCTCCCCGCGATCTCGCCCGCCGCCTGGG
>DASQSC010000303.1:0-4360 GCA_035642555.1 Streptosporangiaceae bacterium
CTCCGAGCAGTACAGCTTGGCCATTGAGCACTGGGCGTGCGCGATCTTGACGTCCGTCCCGCGGTCGATGCCGCGGGCGGTCTCGTAGGCGAGCGACCTGGCCGCGAACAGTTCCGTCACGCTGTCCGCCAGCATCCCGGCGACCAGGCCGTACTCGCTGATCGGGCGGCCGCCGGCCCGGCGCTGGCCGGCGAACGAGGTCATCTCGCCGACCAGCCGCTCGGCCGCGCCCAGGCAGCGGGCCGCGACCATCAGCCGCTCGAACCGGAACCACTCGTAGGCGAACGTCATCCCGTCGCCCTCGGCCCCGACCAGGTTCGCCGCGGGCACGCGCACGTCCTCGAACGCCACCACCGGGTGATGGTGGCTGATTGTGTGCGAGTACGCGGGCGTGCGCAGGACCCGTACCCCCGGGCCCGGCAGGTCCACCAGGAACATCGCGTGCTCGCCCCGGTGCGGTCCGCCCGCCAGCTTCGCCTGGAAGAACGCGAAATCTGCGGTATTGAACGAGGTGACGTGCCACTTCACGCCGTTCAGGAGGTAACCGCCGGCCTCGGGCAGGGCGGTGGCCTCGATCGCCTCGACGTCCGACCCGGCGCCTTCCTCCGTGATCGCATAGCACTCCTCCCGCTCGCCCCGGATCGCAGGCACCACGTAGCGGTCGAGCTGGTCCGGAGTGGCCACCTCGGGCAGCCACGAGGGCGGGGTGGTCGCCACCCAGCCGAGCGCGTTGGTGACCCGGCCCAGCTGCTCGCTGATGAGCAGCTGCTGCAGCATCGTGCAGCCGCCGCCGCCCAGCCCGGCGGGCAGGCTGGCGGCCGACAGGCCGAGCTCACGGGCGCGGGCCGCGTGCTTGGCGGTGACGCTTTCTGGCAGCTCGCCGCCGGACAGCTCGGCCTCGGCCTCGAACGGGACCAGCTCGTCCGCGAACGCGCGGGCCCGGGCCTGGATGGCGAGATCGTCCGGCGCCAGCCCGTACATCACACGGTTCATAATGAAATCCACCTGCTTGACTGAATGTTCAGTTTAGGAGACCATCGGGCCCGTGCCAATGACTACGTCCGGCATTCCCGCCACGGCCGATGCGGTCGTCGTCGGGGGCGGCACGGTCGGCGCGTGGTGCGCCTACTTCCTGCGCCAGTCCGGGGCCGGCCGGGTGGTGCTGCTGGAGAAGGGCCTGCTCGGGGAGGGCGCGAGCAGCCGGGCCGCCGGGGTGGTCCGGCTGCAGGGCGGCACGCCCGCCGCGGTGCGGCTCGGCACCTGGTCCCGCGGCTTCTACCTGCGCCAGCGGGACGAGCTCGGCACCGACTCCGGGTTCACCGAGCAGGGCTACCTGCTGCCCTGTTTCACCGAGGCCGAGGTGGCCGCCGCCCGGGAGCGGATGGCCATGCAGGGCGCGCTCGGGCTGGCGGTGCGCTGGCTGGACCCGGGCGAGGTGGACGCCGCCAACCCCACGCTGGCGCCCGGGCAGACGCTGGGCGGGACCTTCTGCGCCGAGGACGGCTTCATCCTGCCGCCCAGGAACGTGGCCGCCTACACGGCCGCCCTGGTGCGCAGCGGCGTGAGCGTGGCCGAACGGGTGGCCTTCCAGGGCCTGCGCAGCGGCGGCGGCCGGGTCCGCGGGGCGGACACCAGCGCCGGGCCGGTCGAGGCGCCGCTGATCGTGCTCACCGGGGGACCCAAGCTGGCGGAGGTCGGGCGGCTGGCCGGGATCCGGATCCCGGCGGGCGGGGTGCGGCACCAGGTCGCGGTCACCGAGCGGCACCCGGACCTGGACCCGGCCCGGGTGCCGATGGTGTTCGACGTGACCGCCGGCCTGTACTGGCGGCCAGCGGAGGGCGGGCTGCTGTTCGGGATGAGCGACCCGGCCGAGCCGCCCGGCACCGGCCGCGCCGTGGACCACGGGTACCTGGCCCGGATGCGGGAGCGGCTGGCCCGGCTGGTGCCGGTGACCGCCGGGCTCGGGCTGCGCCGGATCTGGGCGGCCACCATCGACTACACCCCGGACCACCTGCCGATCATCGGGCCCGGGCTGGGGCCTGACGGCCCGGTCGCCGGGGTCACGGTCGCCTGCGCGGGCGGGGCGGGCATGATGTGGGGCCCCGCCGTCGCCCGGGCCGCCGCCGACGTGGCGCTCACCGGGGCCACAGACATCGTGGAGACCGGGCAACTCGGGCTGGACCGGTTCGACGAGGCGGGCCGGAGCCGGCTCGCCGCCGACCCGGTCGCGCTGCCGTTCCCCGAGCTGGCGCCGGGCGCGGCGCAGCACGAGGCGCCCGGCGATGCACCCGGTCAGGCGCCCGGCAGGCTGACGATTTCCTGACCGCCCGGTTCCTCCGAGCACCGGCGGCAGTACCGTGCCCGGTGAGAAGAGGTGATGCCGGAGATGGCGAGCAAGGACGTGATCGTGATCGGCGGCGGTCACAACGGGCTGGTCGCCGCGGCCTACCTGGCGCGGGCGGGCCTGGACGTGGTGGTGTGCGAGCGGCGGCCGGTCGTGGGCGGGGCGGCGGTCAGCGAGCACCCGTTCGGCCCGGAGTACACGGTGACGTCGCTGTCGTACGTGGTGTCGCTGCTGCCGGCGGCGCTGGTGCGCGAGCTCGGGCTCGCCCGGCACGGGTACCACGTGTACCCGCAGGGACCGTACTTCGCGCCCCGGGCCGACGGCAGCTACCTGCGGCTGCCGGATGACCCGGTGGCGCGGCACGAGCAGATCGCCCGGTTCTCGCTCCGGGACGCCGGGTCCTACCCTGCCTACGAGGCGCACCTGACAGGCATCGCGCGGGTGCTGGGCCCGCTGCTGGATGAGATCCCGCCCCGGCTGGGCTCCAAGCGCCCGGCCGACCTGTGGGCGCAGGGCCGGCTGCTGACCCGGCTGCGGGGGCTGGATGCGCGCGGCGCGGTCGATGTCACCCGGCTGCTCACCGGCAGCATCGCCGACCTGGTGGAGCGCTATTTCGAGAGCGACGCGATGCGTGGCGTGCTGTCGGTGTCCGGGGTGATCGGGACCTGGGCAGGCCCGCGCTCGGCCGGCACCGCGTATGTGATGCTGCACCACCACATCGGCGAGGCCGGCGGCCAGTCCGGCGCGTGGGGTTTCCCGCGCGGGGGCATGGGCGGGGTCACCGCCGCGCTGGCGGCGGCTGCCCGCTCGTCCGGGGCGCAGATCCGCACCGGGGCGGAGGTGGCGCAGATCCGCACCGCCGGCGGCCGGGTGGCCGGGGTGATGCTGGCGGGCGGGGAGGAGATCGATGCCCCGATCGTGGTCACCACCGCTCACCCGCAGATCTCGTTCCTGCGGCTGCTCGACCCGAAGCTGCTGCCCGACGACTTCGCTGGCGACATCGCCCGGTGGCAGACCCGCAGCGGCACGGTGAAGATCAACCTGGCGCTGGACCGGCTGCCGGTGTTCGCCAGCCACCCCGATCCGGACCCGCAGCTGCACGGCGGCACCATCGTGCTCGCCGAGAGCCTGGACGACGTCGAAGCGGCCTACCAGCAGGCGGTCGCCGGCCGGCCGGCGTCGCTGCCGTTCGCCGACATCTGCATCCCGAGCGTGTTCGACGACTCGCTGGCCCCGCCCGGCAAGCACGTCATGTCGATGTTCACCCAGTGGGTGCCGCACACCTACGCGGACGCGCCGGACGAGGCGGCGCTGGCCGCCTACGCCGACCGGGCGCTGGCCCGGATGGAGGCGGTCGCGCCGGGCTTCACCAGCTCCGTGCTGCACCGGCAGGTGATCGGCCCGCACCAGATGCAGCAGGAGTACGGGCTGGTGGGCGGCAACATCTTCCACGGCGAGCTGAGCCTGGGGCAGATGTTCCACGCCCGGCCCGCGGCCGGCTACGCCGACCTGCGCACCCCGGTCGCCGGGCTCTATCAGGCCGGATCCGCCACCCACGGCGGCGGCGGCGTGACCGGCATCCCCGGCCGCAACGTGGTGCGGCAGATCCTCGCCGACCGGCGCGCCGCCCGCTGGCGCCGCCGGCCCGCCGGCCTGCGGTAGGGGAGCGCCGGCCGGTGGCGCCGCTCGTTGACGCCACGGGGTTCTCGCAATACTCTCTTTATCTATGACCATAGATAAACATATCGATGCTGGTCATGGCGATGGCGTCGGCGAGGATGGGTCACCGATCAGCTTCCGGCTGGATCATGGCTCGGGCGTGCCGACCTACCTCCAGCTGGTCCAGCAGGTCGAGCAGGCGCTGCGGCTCGGGTACCTGCAGCCCGGCGACCAGCTGCCGACGGTGAAGGACACGGTGGCGGCGCTGGCCATCAACCCGAACACGGTGCTGAAGGCCTATCGCGAGCTCGAGCACCGGGGCCTCGCCGCCGGCAGGCCCGGCCAGGGGACGTTCGT
>DASQSC010000304.1:0-4227 GCA_035642555.1 Streptosporangiaceae bacterium
CGCTACGACCCGGACGAGCTGCTGGGCATCGCCCCGGCCGACGTCCGGGTCCCGTTCGACCCGCGCGAGGTGCTCGCCCGGGTGGCGGACGGCTCCCGGTTCGGCGAGTACAAGCAGTCCTACGGCACCAGCCTGGTCACCGGCTGGGCGTCGGTGCACGGCTTTCCCGTGGGCGTGCTGGCCAACGCCCGCGGGGTGCTGTTCGGCGAGGAGTCCAAGAAGGCAGCCGAGTTCATCCTGCTGGCCAACCAGACCGGCACGCCGCTGGTCTTCCTCCAGAACACCACCGGGTACATGGTCGGCGCCGCCTACGAGCAGGGCGGCATCCTCAAGGACGGCGCCAAGATGATCAACGCGGTGAGCAACAGCACCGTGCCGCACATCACGATCAACCTGGCCGCCTCGTTCGGCGCCGGGAACTACGGCATGTGCGGCCGTGCCTACGACCCGCGGCTGCTGTTCGCCTGGCCGGGCTCCAAGCTCGCGGTGATGGGCGGCCCCCAGCTCGCGGGCGTGCTGTCGATCGTGGGCAGGGCCGCCGCGCAGGCGTCCGGGCGCGCGTTCGACGAGGCCGCTGACGAGCAGCGGCGCCAGCTCATCGAGGCCCAGATCGACAAGGAGTCGCACGCGTTCTTCGTGAGCGGGAAGGTCTACGACGACGGCGTGATCGACCCGCGGGACACCCGCACGGTGCTCGGCATCGCGCTGTCGGCCGCCCATTCGGCTCCGGTGGAGGGACGCCGTGGCTTCGGCGTTTTCAGAATGTGAGAGGCCGGTGACCACGATCAGCAAGCTGCTGGTGGCCGGGCGGGGCGAGATCGCGCTGCGGATCATGCGCACGGCCCATGAGCTGGATATCGGCACGGTCGCCGTGTACAGCGACCCGGACGTGGCGGAGCCGTTCGTGGCCGCCGCTGACGAGGCGGTGCGGCTGCCCGGCGCCGCCCCGGCTCAGACCTACCTGCGCGGGGACCTCATCATCGAGGCCGCCCGGGCGACCGGGGCGCAGGCGGTGCACCCCGGCTACGGGTTCCTGTCCGAGAACGCGGCGTTCGCCCGTGCCTGCGAGCAGGCAGGGCTGATCTTCGTCGGCCCGCCGCCGGCGGCGATCGAGGCGATGGGCTCCAAGATCGCGGCCAGGGAGCTGATGGCGGCGGCCGGGGTGCCGGTGCTGCCCGGGGCCGTCGCCGGGACCGGGGACGGCGCGGACGCGCTGGCCAGCGCGGCGGCACAGGTCGGCTACCCGCTGCTGGTCAAGGCCGCTTACGGCGGCGGCGGGCGGGGCATGCGGCGGGTGGCCGGGCCGGGCGAGCTGGCGGCGGCGGTGGCCAGCGCCAGCCGGGAAGCCGAGTCTGCGTTCGGGGACGGGACCGTGTTCGCGGAACGGCTGGTCGAGCGCCCCCGCCATATCGAGGTGCAGATCATCGGCGACTCCCACGGCACCGTCGCCCATCTTTTCGAACGGGAATGCTCGGTCCAGCGCCGTTACCAGAAGATCATCGAGGAAGCCCCGTCGCCGGTCGTCGATGACGAGCTGCGGGCCCGGCTCACCGCCGCCGCCGTCGCGGCCGGGCAGGCGATCGGCTACACCGGGGCCGGCACGGTCGAGTTCGTGCTGGAGGAGGCCACCGGGTCGTTCTGGTTCCTGGAGATGAACACCCGGCTGCAGGTCGAGCACCCGGTCACCGAGCTGGTCACCGGCCTGGACCTGGTCGCCGTCCAGCTCGCGGTGGCCGAGGGGCAGCCGCTGCCGCCGGAGGTGACCGGAGCGCGGCTGGCCGGGCACGCGGTCGAGGCCCGGCTCTACGCCGAGGACCCGGGCGCGGGCTTCCGCCCGGCCACCGGCACGCTGCACCGGTTCGCGGTGCCCGCACTCCCGGGGGTGCGGGTGGACGCGGGCGTGGCCGGGGGCTCGGTCATCGGGCCGTACTACGACCCCATGCTGGCGAAGGTCATCGCGCACGGGGCCACCAGGGACCAGGCGTGCCGGCGCCTCGCCCGGGCGCTGTCGCGGGCACAGCTGCACGGCGTCACCACCAACCGGGACCTGCTCACCGGGATCCTGCGGGAGCCGGAGTTCCGGGCCGGCCGGGCCGACACCGGGTACCTGTCGCGGCACGATCCGGCGGCGCTGGCCGCGCCGCCGGACGGGGACCTGGCGGTCACGGTGCATGCGGTGGCGGCGGCACTGGCGGGGGCGGCCGCCCGCCGGGCGGCCGCCCGGGTGCTCCCCGCGATCCCCGCTGGCTGGCGGAACGTGCCCAGCCAGGACCAGCTCACGACGTTCAGCTGGGACGGGCAGGAACTGGCGGTGCGCTATCAGGTGGGGCGGGCCGGGGAGCGGGCGGCCGTGAACGGCTCCCCGCTCCCCGGCCTCATCGTGCACTCCGCCGCCCCGGACGCCGTTGACCTCACCGTGGCCGGGGTCCGGCGGACCGTCAGCGTGCACCTGGCCGATGGCACCGCCTACGCCGACAGCCCGCTCGGCGCCAGCGTGCTGGCCGAGGTGCCCAGGTTCGCCGAGCCGGGGCCGCTGGCGGAGCCTGGCTCGCTGCTCGCACCGCTGCCCGGCACCGTGGTGCGCGCGGTGGCGGCGGGCGAGCGGGTCGGGGCCGGGGACCCGGTGGTGGTGATCGAGGCCATGAAGATGGAGCACGCGGTCCGGGCCCCGGCCGCCGGGGTCATCGCCGAGGCGTGCGTGCAGGCCGGGCAGGCGGTGGCGGCGGGCGCCCGGCTGGCCCGGATCGAGCCCGACGGGGACGCAGCGGCAGGAGAGGCCACGACATGAGCGTCGTCAGGTACGAGAACGCGGGGCCGGTGGCGTGGCTGACCATCGACCGGCCGGAAGCCCGCAACGCGCTGTCGGCCGCGGTCACCGACGGCCTGTTCGCCGGGCTGCGCCGGTTCAACGACGACGGCGCCGCCCGGGTGCTGGTGCTCACCGGGGCCGGGGACAAGGCGTTCTGCGCGGGCGCCGACCTCAAGGAGATGGCGCAGTCCGGCCTGAAGGTCCCGCCGAAAGAGATGCTGCCCCAGCTCGGCCGCAGCATCGAGGTCCCCAAGCCGGTCATCGCCGCGGTCAACGGGGCCGCCTACGCGGGCGGGTTCCTGCTCGCGCAGAGCTGTGACCTGTGCCTGGCCGCCGAGCACGCGACGTTCGCGATCAGCGAGGTCAAGGTCGGCCGCGGGGCGCCGTGGGCGGCGCCGCTGCCATGGCTGATCCCGCCCCGGGTGGCGATGCAGCTGCTGCTCACCGGCGACCCCATCACCGCCCGCCGGGCGCACGAGATCGGCCTGGTCAACGAGGTCGTGCCGGCCGCGGAGCTGCGGGCGGCGGCGCAGGCCATGGCCGAGCGGATCGCCGCGAACGCGCCGCTGTCGGTACTGGCCGGCAAGCGCACGGCCTGGCTGATCGCCGAGCACCCGCTGAGCCGGGCGTTCCGGGCCGCCGATGAGATCTGGGAACCGGTCTACCTGAGCGAGGACGCGCAGGAGGGCCCGGCCGCGTTCGGCGAGAAGCGGCCGCCGGTGTGGCGGGGCCGCTGATGCCCGCGGCGCCGGAAGGCCCCGGTATTCCCAGGCGCGCCTCCGGCCCCGGTATTCCCAGGCGCGCCTCCGGCACGACGGACAGGCCGGTCCGGATCGGGAACTTCTCCGGCTTCTACGGCGACCGGCTGGCCGCCGCCAGTGAGATGGCCGAGGGCGGCCCGGTGGACGTGGTCACCGGCGACTACCTGGCCGAGCTGACCATGGCCATCCTGTGGAAGGCCCGGCAGAAGGACCCGGCCGCCGGGTACGCCCGCACCTTCCTGACCCAGCTGGAGCAGGTGCTCGGCACCTGCCTGGACCGGGGCATCCGGATCGTGGTGAACGCCGGCGGGCTCAACCCGGCGGGGCTGGCCGCGGCGGCCGGCCAGCTGGCGGGCCGGCTCGGCCTCGCGCCCGCGATCGCCTACCTGGAGGGCGACGACCTGCTCGGCCGGATCCCGGAGCTGCTGGCGGCCGGGGTCACGCTGGCGAACGCCGACACCGGGCAGCCGCTGGCCGGCAGCGGTGCCGAGCCGGTCACCGCCAACGCCTACCTGGGCGGCTGGGGCATCGCGGAGGCGCTGGCCGCCGGGGCCGACCTGGTGATCTGCCCCCGGGTCACCGACGCGTCGCTGGCGGCCGGGCCGGCCGCCTGGTGGCACGGCTGGCGGCGGGACGACTGGGACCGGCTGGCAGGCG
>DASQSC010000305.1:0-2052 GCA_035642555.1 Streptosporangiaceae bacterium
GTTCCATTCGCTCCACAGGGCCGGGAAGTTGCCGACCTGGTAGCCGCCCTCGCCCACGTCCCACGGCTCGGCGATCAGCTTCACCTGGGACACCACCGGGTCCTGCTGCACCAGGTCGAAGAACGCCGACAGCCGGTCCACGTCGTGCAGCTCCCGCGCCAGCGCCGCCGCCAGGTCGAACCGGAACCCGTCCACGTGCATCTCCAGCACCCAGTACCGGAGCGAGTCCATGATCAGTTGCAGGGCGTGCGGGGAGCGGACGTTGAAGCTGTTCCCGCAGCCGGTGAAGTCGCGGTAGTAGCGCTTGTCGTCGTCGCGCAGCCGGTAGTAGGCGGCGTTGTCGATGCCGCGGAAGGACAGGGTCGGCCCGAGGTGGCCGCTCTCGGCGGTGTGGTTGTAGACGACGTCGAGGATCACCTCGATCCCCGCCTCGTGCAGCGCCTTCACCATCGCCTTGAACTCGCCCACCTGGGCGCCGCGCTGCTCGGCGGCCGCGTACCCGTTGTGCGGGGCGAGAAACCCGATCGTGTTGTAGCCCCAGTAGTTGACCAGGCCGCGGTCCGCCAGCGCCGGCTCGGACACGAACTGGTGTACCGGCATCAGCTCCACGGCGGTGACGCCGAGCCGGGTGAGGTGATCGATCACCGCGGGGTGGGCCAGCCCGGCGTAGGTCCCCCGGTGCTGCGGCGCGACCTCGGGATGGCGCTTGGTGAGCCCGCGCACGTGCGCCTCGTAGATGACCGTCTCGTGGTAGGGCGTGCGCGGCGGCCGGTCATCGCCCCAGTCGAAGAACGGGTTGATTACCACGTTCAGCGGCAGGTAAGGGGCGCTGTCGGCGGTGCTGGCCGAGTCCGGGTCGCCGATCCGGTACCCGTACACGGCCTCGTCCCACCGGATCTCGCCGTCAACCGCCTTGGCGTAGGGGTCGAGCAGCAGCTTGGCCGGGTTGCACCGGTGGCCGCTGGCCGGGTCGTAGGGACCGTAGACGCGGTAACCGTAGCGTTGGCCAGGGCCGATGCCGGGGAGGTAGCCGTGCCAGACGAAGCCGTCGATCTCGGTGAGCGGGATCCGGTCCTCGGCGAGCCGCCCGTCGCCGTCGCCATCCAGCAGGCACAGCTCCACCCGCTCGGCCACCTCCGAGAACAGCGCGAAGTTGGTTCCAGCGCCGTCCCAGGTTGCGCCGAGCGGGTACGGGGCTCCCGGGCAGACAAGCACCAGGCGACCTTACCCGAAGGTAGCGCGGGCCCGGCCGAGGATGTCGCCGGTGGCGGTGCCCGGGGGCAGTGCCCCGAACGGCACCCCAGGGCCGGCCAGGCCGCCCTGACCAGCCGCGCCGTCCGCGGCCAGCCGGGAGCCGCAGAATGCGTCGGCCACCGGGCCCGGCGCATGCTGCACCAGCAGTGCCGCCTGCAGCGTGACCGCGATCAGCCCGGCCAGCGCCCGGGCCCCGGCCTGCGCCTGCTCCGCCGTGGCACCCGCCAGCGCGGCCAGCCGCTGCCGCAGGCCGGCCACCGCCTGGTCCAGCCGCCGGTCCCCGCCCGCGGCCTGGTCAAGCTCGGCCAGCAGTGCTTCGGCGGAGCCTGGGGAGCGGGCCAGCGCCCGCAGCACGTCCAGCGACGTCACGTTGCCTGACCCCTCCCAGATGGAGTTCAGCGGGGACTCCCGGTACAGCCGGGGCATGCCGGATTCCTCCACGTATCCGTTCCCGCCCAGGCATTCCAGGGCCTCGGCGGCGTGGGCCGGGGCGCGCTTGCACACCCAGAACTTGGCGGCCGGCAGCGCGATCCGCAGCAGCGCGTCCGCGGCCTCGTCACCGCCGGCGGCCCGATCGGCTACGCCGGCCAGCCGCATCGCCAGCGCGGTGGCGGCCTCCGATTCCACCGACAGGTCCGCCAGCACGCCGGCCATCAGCGGCTGGGCGATCAGGTCCTTGCCGAACGCCTGCCGGTGGCTGGCGTGGTGCACGGCGGCGACCGTGCCGTGCCGCATGCCGGCGGCGCTGCCGGTGACGCAGTCGAGCCGGGTGGCGCTCACCATCCGGATGATCGTGGC
>DASQSC010000306.1:0-4296 GCA_035642555.1 Streptosporangiaceae bacterium
ACCAGGGCGGCGGCCGCTGCCGCATCGGCGGGCAGGGAGGTAGCGCTGGCCACGGCCCCGGCCCAGCGGTCGATCACGGCCAGCGCGCCGACCGCGTCCAGGTCGTCGGCGAGCCGCTCCCGCACCCCGGCGAGCACGCTCTCGCCGGACGGCACCGGACCGGACGCCGCTGGACCGGACGGCACTGGACCGGACGCCGCGGCACCGGACGGCGCCGGACCCGTCGGCACCGGATCCGACTCGCCGCTGGCAGGAGCGGCCAGGCAGCTGCTCACCGCTGCCCGCCATCGCGCCAGCCGGTCCGCGGCCGCTGATAGGCCCGGTTCCGTCCAGTCCCAGTCCTCCCGGTACGAATGGGCCAGGATGGCCAGCCGCACCGCCATCGGGTCAGCGCCGCCCGCCAGCAGGGACGAGACGAATACCAGGTTCCCCAGGGACTTGGACATCTTCTCGCCGGCCAGCCGCACCATCCCGGCGTGCGCGTAACGGCGGGCGAAGACCGCCCGGGCGGCTCCGCCGTCGCCCAGCGCGACCCTTGCATGCGAGGCGCTCATCTCGTGGTGCGGGAAGATCAGGTCGGTTCCTCCGGCCTGGACATCGAACCGGTCCCCGAGGTACTCGGTCGCGATGGCCGCGCACTCCACGTGCCACCCCGGCCGCCCGGCGCCGAACGCGGACTCCCAGCTCGGCTCCCCCGGCCGGGCGGCCAGCCACACCAGCGGGTCGAGCGGGTCCTTCTTGCCGGCCCGCCCAGGGTCGCCGCCGCGCTCAGCGGACAGGGCCAGCATCGTGGTCAGGTCCAGGCGGGACACGGAACCGAAGGCCGGATCGGTGGTGCGCGAGAAGTACTGGTCGCCCTCCAGCTCGTAGAGCGCGCCGCGGTCGGCGAGGGCCAGCGCGAACCGCTCGATCAGCGGCATCGCCTCCACCGCGCCCACCAGCCGGGTGGGCGGCAGCACCCGCAGCGACTCCATGTCGGTGCGGTACCTGGCGACCTCCCGGCCGGCCAGTTCCCGCCAGTCGTCGCCGTCCCGGTGCGCCCGCTCCAGCAGCGGGTCGTCCACGTCGGTGACGTTCTGGACATACCTGACGTCGTGGCCGGCGTCCCGCAAGGCGCGCACCAGCAGGTCCCAGGCGAGAAAGGTGGCGGCGTGGCCGATGTGCGTGGCGTCATAGGGGGTGATCCCGCAGGCGTAGATCGCCGCCTGGTGCCCGGCCGTCGCCGGGGCCAGTTCGCCGCTCGCCGTGTCCCGGATCCGCACGACACCGCCCCGGCCGGGGAGCGAAGGCACATCTGGCTCGCGCCACGCGTACATGAGCGCAGGCTATCTCGGCGTGCCGGAAGCGCTGGCGGCAGCCGGGGTGACCGCCGGGCTCCCGTCCGGGCTCACAGCCGGGCTCACGGGCGGGCCGTCGTGGCTGGCCCGCAGGGCCGGGACCAGCCGGGCGGGCGCATACTGCCCGAACGCGTGCGCCAGCGCGATCAGCCGCGGCTCGCTCCAGGCGGGGCCGGTGAACGAGAGGCCGACCGGCAGGCCGGCTACCCCTCCGGCCGGGACCGTGACCGACGGGTAGCCGGACACCGCGGCCAGCCCGGAGGTGTGGAACACGCCGTGGTCGCCCAGCAGGTAGTCGGTCAGCCAGGCCGGGGTGGCGGTCAGCGTGATGACGGCGTCCAGCCGGTGCTCGGCCAGCGGGCGGCCGAGCGCCTCGGCCGCCAGCCTGGATGCCTCGGCCCGGGCGGCCAGGTAGCCCGGGTCGGCCGGGTCCCCGCTGGTGGCCTCGGCGTGCTCGAAGACGTCCTGCCCGAACCGGGCCAGCACGGTGGCGGCCCTGGCCCGGTTGAATTCGATCACCGCCGCCAGGTCGGCCGGGTGATCGCCGCCGAGACCGCGCAGGTAGGCGTTCAGGCAGAGCTTGAACTCATGCTTGAGCGCCGCCCACTCCGGCTCGCTGACCCGGTGCGTGCCTGGCACCTCCACCGGGTCGGTGACGTCGGCGCCTGCCTCCCGCAGCAGGGTCACCGCCGTGTCGAGAACCGCGGCGATGGCAGGGCTGGCCGCCGCCACGGGATCCCGCCATACGCCGAGCCGGGCCCCGGCCAGCGCGCCCGGGTCGAGGAAAGCCGCGTAGTCGGGCGGCTGTCCCGCCGCTCCCTCGGTTGCCGGGTCGGCGGGATCCGGCCCGGCCAGTGCCGACAGCAGGACGGCGGCGTCCGCGACCGAGCAGGCCATCGGGCCCGCGGTGTCCTGCGCCAGCGACACCGGCACGACGCCGGACCGGCTGATGAGTCCGACCGTCGGCTTGATCCCGACGATCCCGCATGCGCTGGCGGGGCTGACTATGGAGCCGTCGGTCTCGGTGCCGACCGCCAGCGGCGCCAGCCCGGCCGCCACCGCCACCGCCGACCCGGAACTCGATCCGGAAGGGTTGCGATCCAGCGCGTGCGGGTTGGCCGTCTGCCCGCCCAGCGTGCTCCAGCCGCTGGTGGAATGACTGGAACGGAAGTTCGCCCACTCGGACAGGTTCGCCTTGCCGAGCACGACCGCTCCGGCCGCCCGCAGGCGCGTCACCAGGAACGCGTCGCCCTGCTCGGCTGCGGCCAGCGCGGGCGAGCCGACGGTGGCGGGCTGGCCGAGGACCCCGATGTTGTCCTTGATCAGGACCGGGATCCCCGCCAGCGGTCCCGGCCGCCGGCCGGCCGCCCGGGCCGCGTCAGCGGCCTCGGCCTCCGCCAGGGCAGCGGGATTGACGCTGAGGACGGCATGCAGGAGCGGATCGAGCCGTTCGATACGGGAAAGGTAGAAAGCGGTCAGCGCGGCCGAGGTGAGCGTCCCGGCTGCCAGCGCCGCGCCCAGCGCGGAGACCGTGGCGGCGTGAACGTCGATCCCGGTCCCGCCGATGGTCTCGGGCGGCACTGCACGCCCGGACGGCCCGGTGGTTCCGGGCCGGGCGGTGTCGGACATGGTGGCAGGATAACCGCGTGGAGACTTCTCACATCGGCATGCTCGCCGCCGTGCCCGCACTGTCCCGGCCGGACCTGCTGGCGGCGCCGGTCGCCGAGGCGCTCGCGGGGCTGGAGCCGGCCCTGCCGGCCAGCGAGGTCGGCGTGGCGGAGATCGATCCGGAGCTCGCGGACACGGCCGCGTTCTGCGAGCGATACCAGGTCAGCCCGGCCGAGTCGGCCAACTGCGTGGTGATATCGGGCCGCCGCGGCGGCGAGGCCCGGCACGCCGCCTGCGTGGTGCTCGCCACCACCCGGGCGGACGTCAACGGCGCTGCCCGGCGGGAACTCGACGTCCGCAAGGCCTCGTTCCTGCCGGTGGCGGAAGCGGTGGCAGAGACCGGCATGGAGTACGGCGGCATCACGCCGGTCGGCCTGCCAGCGGGGTGGCCGGTGCTGGTGGACGCCCAGGCGGCCGCCGCCGGGCAGGTGGTGATCGGCAGCGGCGTGCGGCGCTCCAAGCTGGTGCTGCCCGGCGCGGCACTGGCCCGGCTGCCCGGCGCGCGCGTCATCGACGGCCTCGGCCGCTGAGCCCGTCAGGGCAGCCACGAGACGTGGCCGTGCAGCACCGCGTAGCCGGTGAAGGCCACGATGTCGATCAGGGAGTGGGCGACGATCATCGGCGTGACGCGGCCCCACCGCCGGAACAGCACCCCGAAGATCAGTCCCATCGCCGCGTTGCCGAGGAAGCCGCCGAAGCCCTGGTAGAGGTGGTATGAGCCGCGCAGCAGGGCACTGACCACGATCGCGCGCTGGGCCGTCCAGCCGAGCTGATCCAGGCGGCGCAGCAGGTAGCCGATCACCAGGATCTCCTCGAGCACCCCGTTCTGGATGCCGTCGAGCACCAGCACCGGGATCCGCCACCAGACCGCTGGCAGGTTCTCTGGCACCACGTTCAGGCTGATCCCGAGGCCGAACGCGGCCAGGTACAGGCCCAGGCCCGCGCCCCCGATGACGGCGGCGAGCACGGCGCCCCTGGCGGCGTCCTGGCCCGGGCGCGTCGTGTCCAGGCCCATCACCGACAGCGGCTCGCCGGACCTGGCCATCAGGTAGAAGACCAGGGCGACCGGCGCCAGCGTGAACAGGATGCCGGCGAGCTGCAGGGTCAGGTCCAGCCACGGCCGGCCCGGCGCCAGCGAACCGACCAGCAGCGCCTGCTGCTTGCCCAGCGCCTTCCCGGCGGTCAGCGACCCGATCAGGTTGATGATGGCGAACACGGCGCTGCGGCCCAGCGACACCGCGAAGACGACGACGATCTCCCAGCCGATCAGCCGCCTGGTCAGCGGCGGGAG
>DASQSC010000307.1:0-2689 GCA_035642555.1 Streptosporangiaceae bacterium
TCATCGAGGCGCGCAGCAGGCACGCGCTGATGCCGCTGCGGATCCTGCGGAACCGGGACCGGTCCGGCGCCTACCTGATCATGCTGTGCGTCGGCACCGCGATGTTCGGCATGTTCTTCTTCCTGACCGTCTTCGTGCAGAACGTGTGGGGTTACAGCGCGCTGAAGACCGGCGTGGCCTATCTGCCGATGATTGCCGTGGTCATGGCGATGGCCGGGCTCGGCGCCCAGCTGGTGCCGCGGATCGGCGCCCGGCCGCTGCTGATCGCGGGCTCGGCGATCGGCGCGGGCGGCCTGTTCTGGCTGTCGCGGATCAGCGAGCACAGCAGCTACGCAGGCGGGCTGCTGGGGCCGACGCTGGTCGCCGGGGCGGGCCTGGGCATGCTCTTCATGCCGCTGACGCTGGTCTCCCTGTCCCGGGTACCGGAGCGGGACGCCGGCCTGGCATCCAGCCTGCTCAACACCGGCCAGCAGGTGGGCGGCGCGCTCGGGCTGGCCGTGCTGGGCACCGTCGCCTGGACCGCGGTCGCCGACAGCGTCCGCAGCCAGATCGCGGCCGCCGCCGCCAGGGCCGGCCACCCGCCGGCCGGCGGAGCCGGCCAGATCCCGCACGCGATCTACGTCCACGCGCTGGCCACCGGCTTCTCCCGCGGGTTCCTGGTCTCAGCCGGGATCGCGCTGCTCGGCCTGGCGGTGGCCCTGGTGGCGATCCGGGTCCGGCGGGCCGACCTGACCGGGGCGCAGGTCCCTGGGGCCTCGCTCCCGGCGGCCGGGGACGCCGTCCCGGCGGGCACCTCGCAGCCCGCTGCCTGACGGCAACCGGCGCTGACGGCAGCCAGCGGCACGGTTCCGGCGTCCCTCCCCCGGGCGCCGGGACCGTGCCCGCCCGGCCGAGGCTCCTGCCGCCCGGCGTCCCGCCCGGGCCGGCCTGGGCCCCGGGCAAACTCTCCCGAAACAGGCATGACGCGGTCGTGAGCGGGAACCCTGCCCGTTATGCGCGCTGCGGCTGCGGGCCGCCCGGGGGCGGTCCGGGGCCCTCCGCCCGGGGGCCCGCGCGGGAGCGGCAAGGTCCGCGCCGGGGGCGATTACCGCCATCCGGGGAACGCCTCCGCTTGCCACGCGGCAACGCCCGGCTGTCGTCACCGACCAGGAAATCCAAGTTCTGATATCGGGAATACAGATTTCTCTGCCAAGCCCCCTCGCCCCGAGGAGGTCCTGCCATGCCGTTGCCAGATTTCCTCATCATCGGAGCTCCCAAGGCCGGCACGACAGCCCTGCACGCCGCGCTGGCGCAGCATCCCGCGCTCTTCATGTCGCAGGTCAAGGAGCCCAAGCACTTCCTGACGGACGGCCCGCCGCCGCGCCGCGGCGGCGGGCCGGGAGACGTCCAGACCTACCGTGAGCACGTCTGGCGCCGGGAGGACTACGAGGCCCTGTTCGACGCCGCGCCGCCCGGCTCGCTGCGCGGCGAGTCCACCCCCTTCTACCTGTACGACCAGACAGCGCACCGGCGCATCCGGGCCGCCGTCCCGGACGCCCGGCTCATCGTCATCCTGCGCGACCCGGTCGAGCGGGCCCACTCGAACTGGACCCACCTGTGGTCGGCCGGGCTGGAGCCGGTGGGCGACTTCGTCCGCGCCTGCGCCGCGGAGGACCGGCGGGTAGCGGCGGGCTGGGCGCCGTTCTGGCACTACATCCGGCTGGGGCGGTACGGCCAGCAGCTCGACCACCTGTTCTCCGTCTTCGGCCGGGAGCAGGTGCTGGTGCTGCGCTACCGCGAGCTAGTGGACGCGCCCGCCCGGACGCTGGACCGGATCTGCGGGTTCCTCGGCATCACCGCCGGGCTGGTCACCGAGGTGCCGCGGGAGAACGTCACCGCCCACCCGCCGCGGTCGCCCGGCCGCCGGGGGCTGGCGTTGATGCTGCGCGGCAGCGCGGCGGTGGGCCGGCATCTGCCGGGCAGCGCCGGTACCGTGCTGACGACCCCGCTGGAGCGGTTCCTGCAGCAGGGCGGGGGCAGCCGGCAGCCGCTCACCTGGCAGCAGCGGCAGGCCGTGCTGCCGTACTTCGAGGATGACGTCCGGCTGCTGGAGAAGGCCACCGAGGCGGACTTCGGCGACTGGCTGCAGCCGCGGGAGCGATCCGGCGGGCTGGTGGGCAGCCGCCCGCCCGGCCAGTTCCAGGCGCGCAACGGCCAGCCCCGGGAACAGCCCCGCGATTAGCCGGGAGGCAGCCCGGGCCGCAGCTCGGTGCGGAGCTCATGGGCGCCGTCCGCCCGGGTCAGCTCGTAGTACAGCCGGTACCCGCCGCCGGGCAGCTCGAGCAGCGTGAGGTAGCGCAGCCCGCCGCCCCGGTACGGCGACTCGGCGGCCGGGCGGGTGCCCACCGCCGCCAGCGCCGCGGGCTCGGCGCCGGTCGCGACGCCGGTGCGCTCCTCGTAGTTCTCAGCCGACGTGGCCCGGCCGTCGTAGAAGGCGACGATGCTGCCGTCCTGCTCGCACACCGCGCTGACCCGGGTGCCGCGGGCATCCCAGTAGCCGGGACGGCCCGCCAGCGCGGTGCCGTGCCAGGTCCATTCCATGCCGTCGGTGCTGGTCGCATAGTCGGTCACCATCTGGTCGGCCTCGTCAGGGTCGGCCAGCGGGTGGCAGCAGGCCCAGCACTGCCAC
The DNA here is from genome assembly GCA_035642555.1 of Streptosporangiaceae bacterium. Lineage (GTDB taxonomy): Bacteria > Actinomycetota > Actinomycetes > Streptosporangiales > Streptosporangiaceae > JAIRTY01. The sequence goes on from DASQSC010000307.1 coordinate 2,669, forward strand.
GCCCCGTCCCGGTGCCTGATG
>DASQSC010000308.1:0-4548 GCA_035642555.1 Streptosporangiaceae bacterium
CCGGGCGCCATGAACCGTGGCGGATGGTGCTCTGCGGCGATAGCGACTCCGGGGGGCTGCCGCTGAGATCGCTCACCAGCCAGGCAGCCCGCTAACTGGCATCTGGCAAGCGCGATCCGCCCTCGCGGCCTGAGTCATGGCCCGGGGCGGGAGGGCGAAGGTCGCCCAGGCCGATCCATTCCCAGAACAGGCCGAGGTCGGTGCCGGCGGTGCGGACCCGCAGTTCGGCGCCCGCCCGCTGGGCGGCCAGGACCAGGCGCGCGAGGGCGTCCACGGCGGTCAGATCGGCCGCGGCTCGCGGGTGCAGGTCACAGACCAGGACCCGGCCGCGTGCCAGCAGCCGCCCCACCTGCGCGCACCACGGGCCCAGGCAGGAGGGGCAGTCCGGGCCGGTCACCTGGACGATGGTCCAGCCGGCCGCGAGCGGGATGCGGTCAGCAGCGGGCGAAGTCACCTGCGCGGTCCTCTCCATGGCTGCCAGGGCTGCACCGGCGGCAACGCGGGCGTCACTCCCTGTCCCAGTGAAGACGCCGCCCGGCGCGGTGACTCATCGCGCTGGCGTTCCTGTTCGTGGCGAGCATCCCGAACACGCTGCTGAGCGGGCCTGCGGCCCGGCAGCCGTGGCCAGATCGGGCCGCCGGCGACGTGGTCGGCTTGCTGAGCACCGCATTCCTGCTGTGGCGGGTGTGGGATGGCGGCCGCTTCTCCCGCGGCGTGATGCTGCTCGCAGGCTTCCTGGGATACACGGGGGCGCTCTTCCATCTCGCAGCTCACCGGCAATCTGGGCGCCCTTGACGTCAGCCTGCCCGCCGAGGTGGCGGCGCGGCTGGAGGCAGCGGCAGACTTCGATCTGGGGCTCCCTGCCACGTTCATCCGTGACAACACGCCCTGGGTTTTCGGTGCCGCCGCTCTCCCGGGGTAAGAGAGCAGCAGCGCTGGACACCGGCTGGCGGAGGGACAGATGGCACAGGCGGCGCCCGTAGCGCAGGCCCCCGGCCCGCCGGTGCTCAGCCGGCGGCGGGTACTGGTCGTCATCGGCGCGCTGCTGCTGGGGATGCTGCTGGCCGCGCTGGACCAGACGATCGTCGCCACCGCCCTGCCGACCATTGCCGGGGACCTGCACGGGCTGTCGCATCTGTCCTGGGTGGTCACGGCCTACCTGCTGGCCTCCACCGCGTCCACGCCGCTGTGGGGCAAGCTGGGTGATCTCTACGGCCGCAAGATGTTCTTCCAGGCCGCGATCGTCATCTTCCTGGTGGGATCGGTCTTCTCCGGGCTCGCCCACTCCATGGCGGAACTGATCGTTTCCCGGGCGGTGCAGGGCATCGGCGGCGGCGGCCTGATGGCAGGTGCCCAGACGATCGTCGGGGACGTGGTGCCGCCCCGGGAACGGGGCCGGTACCAGGGCTTCTTCGGCGCCGTCTTCGGGGTGACCAGCGTCATCGGGCCGCTGATCGGCGGCTTCTTCGTGGACAGCCTGAGCTGGCGGTGGGTGTTCTACATCAACCTGCCGATCGGCGTGCTGGCGCTGGTGGTGGTGGCGGCCGTCCTGCCCGGGCGGCTGTCCCGGGCCCGGCACACCATCGACTACGCGGGGACCGCGCTGCTGGCCGCCTCGGCCACCGCGCTGGTGCTGATGACCTCGCTCGGCGGGACCACCTATGCGTGGGCATCGGCGCCGATCATTGGCATGGGCGTGGCCGCGGTGGTCGCCGGGGTGCTCTTCGTGCTGGTCGAGCGCCGCGCGCCAGAACCCGTGCTGCCGCTCGGCCTGTTCCGCAACCGGGTGTTCTCCGCCGCCAGCGCGGTCGGCCTGGTGGTGGGGTTCGCCATGTTCGGCGCGCTGACGTACCTGCCGCAGTACATGCAGATCGTGAGGGGCGCCAGCCCCACGCTGTCGGGGCTGCGGCTGCTGCCGATGATGGCCGGGCTGCTGCTCACCTCGATCGGGACCGGGCGGCTGGTCAGCAGGTGGGGGAGGTACAAGATCTTCCCGATCATCGGCACCGCGGTCATGACCCTGGGGCTCTACCTGCTGTCGCTGCTGACCGCCGCCACCGGCACCGGGCCTGCCTCGCTGTACATGTTCGTGCTCGGGGCCGGGGTCGGCGCATCCATGCAGGTGCTCGTCCTTGCGGTGCAGAACGCGGTCGGCTACTCCGACCTGGGCACGGCCACGGCGGGCGCGACGTTCTTCCGCTCCATCGGGGGCTCGTTCGGCACCGCCGTGTTCGGCGCCATCTTCACCGGCGTGCTGCCGCATCGCCTGGGCACGGCGCTGGGCGGGCACCCGCTGCCGCCGGGCCTGACCGCCACCAGCGGGGCCAGCCCGGCGGTGCTGGACCGGCTGCCGGCCCCGGTGCACGGGGCGTTCGTGACCGCCTACGCCTCGTCGCTGCACACGGTGTTCCTGGCCGCGGTCCCGGTCGGGGCGCTGGCCTTCGGCTTGAGCTGGACGCTCAAGGAGGTGCCGCTCCGTTCCACGACTCGCGCCCCCGATCCGGCCGACACGCTCGCCCCCACCGCGCGGCCGTCGGTCCGGAATTCCGATCAGGAAATGGAACGGGCTATTACCTCGCTGCTGTCGCGGGAACGGCGCCGGGTCGTCTATTCCGAGCTGGTATCGGCGGCCGGCCTGACGCTAGCGCCGCGGGCGGGCTGGCTGCTGCTGCGGATCGGTGAGCATCCCGGGCTGAGCCGCCATGACCTGGCCCGGCTGCTGCGAGTGCCCGAGGCCGATCTCACGCTCCGGCTCGCCGAGCTCACCAGGGCGGGGTACGCCGCCCCGGTCGCTGCCGAGCCCGGCCAGCCGGTCGCCCTCACCCCCGCTGGGCAGGCGGCGTACCGCGAGCTGCTGCGGGCCAGGGAGGCGCGGCTGCACCGGCTGTGCGCGGACTGGGGCCCCGACAAGCACCCGCAGCTCGCGGCGCTGCTCACCCGCGTCACCCATCAGCTCGCCGCCAGCGGCGGGAAGCCCGGCGCCGACCTCGACGCCGCCTGACCCGGCCGCGGCCAGGGCCGGGTACTCGGTCCAGCGGCCGATGAAGCCGGAACAGCTGCAGGCGCGCATGAACTCGCTGCCAGCGGCCAGCTATCGTGGGTCACGCAGCCATGAACATCACGCTGGTCCTTGGTGACATCACCGCGCAGCCCGCGGACGCGATCGTGAACGCGGCCAACTCCTCCCTGCTCGGCGGCGGCGGGGTGGACGGCGCGATCCACCGCCGGGGCGGGCCCGCCATCCTGGCCGAGTGCCGCGAGCTCCGGACGGCCGGGTACGCCGGCGGGCTGCCCGCCGGGCAGGCGGTCGCCACCACCGCCGGGAACCTGCCCGCGCGCTGGGTGATCCACACGGTCGGCCCGGTGTACTCGCGGCGCGAGGACCGGTCGGACACACTCGCGTCCTGCTACCGGGAGTCGCTGCGGGTGGCCGACGCGCTCGGCGCGTCGGTCGTGTCGTTCCCGGCCGTGTCGGCCGGGGTCTACGGCTGGCCGGCGGACGACGCGGCCAGGATCGCCGTGGCCACCGTCAGCACCGCTGACACGCGGGTGGCCGAGGCCCGGTTCGTGCTGTTCACCGAGGACGTGCACGGTGCCTTCGGCCGCGCCGTGGCCGAGGCCGGCCGGGGCTGACCGGCCGGTCAGGCCTGGCAGCCCCGGCGCCGGACCGCGGAGCCGGGTGGCACACTGCAAGGGCAGGCCCATGCGGCCGGTAGCCACGTACCCCGGGAGGACAACGGTGTCCGACGCAGCCCCTCGCTTCCGTTCGGTCCTGGACCAGTTCGCGCCGTACCGGCCGGGCCGCCGGGTGGCCGCGCCCACCGGGCGCTCGCACAAGCTGTCGTCGAACGAGTCGCCGTTCGGGCCGCTGCCGTCGGTCGCGGCCCTGATCGCGGAGGCGGCGGGGACGGCCAACCGCTACCCGGACAACCGCGCGGAGGAGCTGACCGCCGCGATCGCGGCCAGGTTCGCGGTGCCGCCGGCGCACATCGCGATCGGCTGCGGCTCGGTCGGGGTCACCCAGCAGCTGCTGGCAGCCGCGGCGGAACCGGGCGCCGAGGTGCTCTACGCATGGCGCTCATTCGAGGGCTACCCGCTGCTGGTCCCGCTGACCGGCGCGGCCGAGGTCCGGGTGCCGATCCGGGACGAGACCCACGACCTGCCGGCGATGGCGGCGGCCATCACCCCCCGGACCCGGGTGGTCCTGGTCTGCAACCCCAACAACCCGACCGGCACCGTCGTGCACCGGGCCGAGCTCGAGGAGTTCCTGGACCGGGTGCCGCCCGGCGTGCTGGTGGTGCTGGATGAGGCCTACGCCGAGTACGTCCGCGACCCCCGGGTGCCGGACGGCCTGGAACTCTACCGCGACCGCCCCAACCTCGCGGTGCTGCGCACGTTCTCCAAGGCCTACGGCCTGGCCGGGCTGCGGGTCGGGTTCCTGATCGGGCACGACCCGGTGGCTGAGGCGGTGCGCAAGACCATGCTGCCGTTCTCGGTGAACGCGCTCGCCCAGGCGGCGGCGGTCGCCTCGCTGGCGGCCGAGGCCGA
>DASQSC010000309.1:0-2303 GCA_035642555.1 Streptosporangiaceae bacterium
TCGAACCTGGACCCGAGCAGCCGCTCCCGGTCCCGGCCTGCCATCCGGCAGATGGTCTCGTTGACGTCGGTGACCCGGTCCTGCAGGTCGGTCATGACCAGCCCGTTGGCCGAGGACTCGATGATGCTGCGCTGGTAGGCCCGCTCCCGGTCGAGCCGGTCCCGCAGCACCGCCTGCTCGGTCGTGTCGCGCAGGGAGACGATCACCCGCTGCTCACCGCTACGGGGGTCGCGGAAGGCCGAGGCGGTCAGCGTGAGCTGCCGGGCCCGGCCGTCCCCGGCGGCCAGGCCGAGCTCGCAGCCGCCCACCGGCTGGCCCGCCAGCGCCTGCCGCACCGCGGCGGTTGCCCGCGAGGGGCTGTCGAAGTGCTCGGCCAGCCGGGCGCCGGCGAGTTCGTCCGCCGGGTAGCCGAGCAGGTCGCAGCCGGGCCGGTTCACCTCGGCGACCCGCCCGGCTGAGTCCAGCACGGCCAGCCCGTCCGCGGTGGCCTCGATCAGGCCGCGGTAGAAGGCCTCGGACCCGCGCAGCCGGTCGCGGCGCAGGTTCCGCTCGCTCAGGTCGGTCAGGCTGATGACGAGGCCGGCCGGCTTACCGTCCGGTCCGGGGAAGCTGGCGGCGCTGAGCGACACCGCCACCTCGTCCTGCCGGAGGCCCCGGCGGGCCCGCAGCCCGGCCGCGGTTACCGCGCCTTCGGCCAGCACCTCGCTGATCGCCTGCCGGGCCTGCCCGGGGTCGGTGAAGAGCTCGCTCAGCCTGGTCCCCGCCAGCTCGCCAGCTGGCCGGCCCAGCAGCTGCCCGGCCGCCGGGTTCGCTTCGGTGATAACGCCGGTCAGGTCCGTGCCGATCAGCGGCGCCGGGCTGGCCAGCAGCAGGCTGGCCAGCAGCGCCTCGCGGTCGCCGCCGGGCCGGTCCGGGCCGGTGTCATCGCCGCGCCCCGGCCCGCGCTGGCCGGGCAGGCGGCCGCGCTGCGCCTGGCCGGCACCGCCCCCGGTCATGCCGCCCCCGCTTCCGGTCGCCTGTCCGGTCGCCTGCCTGGCAGTCCCGCCCGGCTGCCCGCAAGGCCGCCCCGCCTGGCTGTCCCCACGCCGCCCCGCCTGGCTGTCCCCCAGGCCGCCCCGCCCTGCTGTCCTGGCCCGCCGCGTGTCGTATTCGTTATCTTACTGTTGGTTAAATCCCCCGATGAGAGACGACTAGTCCGCGGCCCGGACCTGACATCGCCGCCGGGGATGCCGTCAGCCGGGCCAGCGGAGGGCGCCGAGCCTGCGGGCGAGCCGGTCCGGGTCGCCGACGATGCGCACCACCTTGTCGCGGCTGGCCGCGCCCGTCACCAGGGTGACGTCGGCCCGGCGCACGCCGAACGCGTCCGCGACCGCCCGCAGCGCCGCTCCGGTGGCCTTGCCGCCGACCGGGCGGGCGGTGACCCGCACCACCAGCGCGTCGCCGCGGCTGCCGCCGGCCTCGGTCCGCGGCGCGCCCGGCCGCACCCGGATCGCCACTGTCAGCCCCACCCGACGATCATGCCCCCGGCCGGGCCGGCGCGGGCGGCGACGATCGGGATCAACGGCCAGCGGGCAGCCACTGCCGGGACGTGGTCACGGCGTCCAGGCGGCCGACGAGCGGATCCACCCCGATGCCGGGCCCGTCGGGTACCGGCAGGTGTCCCTGGTCGAGCACGAACGGCGGCGTGATGTCCTGCTGGTAGTAGCGGGCCGAGGCGGAGGTGTCGCCGGGCAGGGCGAACCCCGGAAGGGCCGCCAGGGCCAGGTTGGCCGCCCGGCCGATGCCGGTTTCCAGCATGCCCCCGCACCAGACCGGCACGCCGTGCGCGGCACAGACGTCGTGGATCCGGCGGGCTTCCAGGTAACCGCCCACCCGGCCGGGCTTGATGTTGACGACCCGGCAGGCGCCGAGGGCGATCGCATCGGCCGCCGTGTGCGCCGAGGTGATCGACTCATCCAGGCAGATCGGCGTGCGCAGCATCCGGGCAAGCTCGGCATGACCGCGCAGGTCGTCCTCGGCCAGCGGCTGCTCGATGAGCAGCAGGCCGAACGGATCCAGCGCCGCCAGCTCCCGGGCGTCGGCCAGGGTGTAGGCGGTGTTCGCGTCCACCTGCAGCAGGATGTCGCCGAACCGCTCGCGGACGGCCCGGACCGGCTCGGCATCCCAGCCCGGCTCGATCTTCAGCTTGACGCGGCGGTAGCCGTCGGCCAGGTAGCCGGCAACGGCGTCCAGCAGCTCAGGGACCGAGCCAGCGATGCCCACCGAAACGCCGCAGGCGACGCGGCTGCTGGTGGCGCCCAGGT
>DASQSC010000310.1:0-2902 GCA_035642555.1 Streptosporangiaceae bacterium
CGACCATCGGCGACGTGCCTCCGATGACCGTGGACATCCTCGAGCTCGCCGACCCGCACGCCCCGTACGGGCTGCGCGGCGTCGGCGAGCCACCGGCCATCTCCTCCGCGCCCGCGATCGTGGCGGCGATCCGGGACGCCACCGGGAAGGCACTGCGGCGGATACCGGTCCGGCCAGACGACATCATCGGCCTGTGAGCGCGGCGGGAGCGGCCCGGTGACCCTGATGTTCCTCACCGGCGACGGCATGCGGGGCGGGCGGCTGCATGACGAGCTGCGCGGCGCCCCGCTGGTGGCGGTGACCCGGACCGCGGCCAGGTACCGGTTCTACGACGTCGGCGGCCGGTACCCGGCGCTCGAGCCGGTCCCGGCCGGCGGGTACGCCATCGCGGGCGAGGTCTACGACGTGCCGCTGGCGGTGCTGCGCGACCACCTGCTGCCGGCCGAGCCGCCCGAGCTGGAGCTCGGCATCGCGGAACTCGCTGACGGCGCGGCCGCGCTGGCCATGCTGTTGCGGCAGGGCGTCCCGCGGCCGGCCGGGCTGACCGACATCTCCGGCATCGGCGACTGGCGCGCCTACCGCGGCGTCAGCTGAGCTCGGTGTCGCAGACCGGGCGCAGGCGCGGGACCTGTGCCTGGTCCGGGGCGGTGCGCTCGAAGCGGATGCCGGCGCTGCGGCCGCGGAACTCGAGTGTGCAGAGCATGTTCTGGTACCAGGGGCCCTGCCCGATCCGCCAGCGCAGCTGCGGCTTCCTGACCCCCGCGAGCCGCGCGAGCGCCGTGCCGCCCAGTTGCCCGGCGAGCGAGGTGGCCAGCTGCTGGCTGCGCCGGAGCCGGTCCGGCAGCAGGTTGTGGATCGGCGAGCAGACCGCCTGGTACACGGCACTGCGCGGATCCGTCCCGGCCGGGAACTCCACCGGGGCCAGATAGCTGTGGTGGATGTCGCCCGAGACGACCGTGACCGACGCCGGCGGCTGCCCCTGCGCCCCGGTGGCGAGCCCGGTCAGCAGCCGCTCGAACTGCCCGAACGACTCCCCGAAGGCCGCCCAGTGCTCCAGGTCCGCGGCCTGCCGCAGCCGCTCCCCGGCCCGCGCGAGGCGCCTCCCCCACGCCCCGTGGCAGACGGCCTCGTTCCAGGCTTCCAGGTCGTGGACGCCGCGCGGCAGCAGCAGCGGCAGCGAGGTGGCGAGCACCACATGGTCCCAGTCGCCGGCGAGCGCCTCGGTGATCCGCTGCCATTCCGGCTCGCCGAGCATCAGCCGCCTGCCCCCGGTGAGCACCCGCCCGGCCCGGGAGTCGATCACGACCACCCGCACCTTCCCGAAGGTACGGGCGAAGCTCCACTGGCTGCCCCCCGCTCCCTGATCGGCCCGGAGCGCGAACTCGCGCAGCACCCCGGCCGCGTCGCCCGCCTCCCGTGCCTGCCGCCACAGCTCGCTGCGGCCGAGGTCCTCCGGGGCGAGGTTGCCGAGATGCTGGTAGATCCAGTAGCTGACGAAGGCACCAGTGATCCGTTCCCGCCACCACGGCTTGGCCTGGTACTCGCGGCGCCAGGCGGCCGACGTGTTCCAGTCGTCGATGACATCGTGGTCGTCGAAGATCATCGCGGTGGGGATGACTGAGAGCAGCCACCGCACCGCCGGCTCGCTCCAGGCCTCGTGATACAGGACGCAGTACTCCGCGAAGTCGGCGACCTGGTAACCCGGCGGCCGGGCCGGGTCGCGCCGCTGCTCGATGAACTCGCGTGTCGCCGGTCCTGGCTCGTCCCCGTAGACCTGGTCGCCGATCATGAGCAGGACGTCAGGCCAGCGCTGGCGGGGGGTGTCACGCAGGTCGAGCGCGCAGGCCCGGAGCGCGTCGGTCCCGTGCTCCTGCTCGTGCCGGGCCCGCGCCCGGCCGCGCGACCGGACCGGCAGCTCGGCGATCCGGCAGGAGCCGAAGACCATCCGCAGCGGGCGCCCCGGGGCCAGCGTCCGCAGCACGCTCGGCGGGAACGAGGAGCCCGGCTCCGGCCAGCGGACGACGCCGTCCAGGGCGACCTGGTACTCGGCCTCGGTCCCGGGCCGGAGGCCGTCGACCACCACCAGCCCGTAGTGATGTCCCGACACCTCGAAGGTCCGGGCCTGGTGACCGAGGATCTCGACCCGGCAGGCACGGTCAGTCTCGACCCATATCGTGACCGCGGTCTCACCGACGTAGCGCAGCAGCGGGCCAAGTACCAGCCGGGGCGCCCCGGTGCCGCCTGCCGTCATGCGGGCTCTCCTCCGCTGCCATGTCCAGCGACGGACAAGCCTGGCAGAACCACGGCCGTCACCGCTACGATCGCCGCCCCGCGGCGGGCATCGGATGGCCGCTGCGACGCTGACCTGATCTACCTCGGGCCGGGCGCGTTAACCGGTCGACTCAGCGGCGGTAGCCGGTGAAGGCTGGGGATCATGACCGTGCCTTTCCCCGAGCCGACCATTCCGGTACCCACCCGCGCCGAGGTGTTCCTCGGCTACCTCGAGTACTTCCGCTCCCGGCTGCTGAGCAAGCTGGCGGCCCTGTCCGCCGGGGAACTGCGCTCCAGCCGGCTGCCGTCCGGCTGGACGCCGGCCGGGCTGCTCAAGCACCTCACCTACGTCGAGCTGCGCTGGCTCGAATGGGGCTTCGAGGGCCGTGACGTCGCCGACCCGTGGGGCGACAGCCGGGACGGCCGCTGGTACACCGCTGCGGACGAGACCCTGGAGTCGCTGGCGGCGGCACTGTCCGCGCAGGCCGCACGCACCAGGGCCATCGTCGGGTCGCACGACCTCGCCGACACCGGCCAGCCGGGCGACCGGTGGGACGGCGCCGATCCGCCGCCGCTGGAGCGGATCCTGTTCCACCTGCTCCAGGAGTACGCCCGGCACGCCGGGCACCTC
>DASQSC010000311.1:0-3418 GCA_035642555.1 Streptosporangiaceae bacterium
ATGCCGCCGAAGCACCACCGGTACCGCTGGCCCTTCAGCGCTTCGAACGTCAGTGGCATGATCCCGTGCCCCCACGACTGGTCCACGTGGAGCCCGGACCAGCCCGCCCGCAGCAGCCGCAGTGAGAGCTCGGCGTCTTCGGTGATGCACCACTCGTCCCAGCCGCCGAGCTCGTCCAGCGCGACCCGCCGGATCAGGCCCATCGTGCCAGCGAAGATCGCCCCGTCGTGCTCGTTCCGAGACGGCTGGGACACAGCGAAGAAGTACTTGTAGGAGTAGTAGAGGCGCCGGTAGTAGGGGGCGTGCTGCCAGTCCCGGTAGTCCTGCGGCGCCTGCACGAAGCCGATCCACGAGTCGGCGAAGGCGGGGACGCAGCGGCGCAGGAAGCCGGGCTCGATCCGGTAGTCGGAGTCCACCACGCCGATCAGCTCGGCGGCCGGGTCGGTGAGCTGGCGCAGGGCATAGTTGAGCGCCCCGGACTTGTAGCCGGGCCAGTCCGCCAGGTGCGCGAACTTGACCCCGTGCCGTTCACACCACTGCTCGACCGGCCGCCAGAGCCGCTCCTCGTCGGTGTTGTCGTCGATCAGGATGATCTCGTACCGGGGGTAATCGAGCCGCAGCAGCCAGCTCAGGGTGTCGATGACCATCTCGGGCGGCTCGTTGTGCGCCGGGACGTGCAGGCTGACCATGGGAGGGTCGGCGGGCAGCGGGGCCGGCGTCATCCGCGGGGTGACCCGCCGCCGCCAGTGCTCGGTGCCCAGCGCGTCGCAGATCTCCCAGAGATAGGCGCAGGACAGCAGCGCTGCGAAGACCTCAAGCACCCATAGCAGTAAGCCGCCCGCGGTGCTGGCCGGGCCCAGGTTGCTGGCGAAGGTCCAGTTCAGCGCGAACGCCAGGTAGACCACGAACAGGAACACGCTGGTGGACCAGCACAGGTGCGCCCGGGCGTTCCAGCGCCGGGTGGCCGGCAGCCAGGCACCGCTGACGAGCACAAGGCCCGCGACCGCGTCCGTCAGCCGGTGCTTGCCGACCCCGAGCAGGTCCAGGACCCCGGCCACCGCCGCCGCCAGCAGCACCGTCCCGGCCAGCGCCAGGGCCAGCCGCCGCACCGCGGGCACGATCCCGCTGGCGCGCCACCGCCGCCGGGCCGAGACGAACAGCCCGGCCGAGCCCAGCGGCGCCGCCACGATCCCGGCCAGCAGCAACGCCGCTAGCATGCCTGCCTCCGCGCGATCACCTGGATTACCTTGCGTCTGTCCTGCCCGACGTGACCGCTTCGAACCATTATGCCGGGCTTGACCAGGACCCCCGGCCGGCCCGGCGGGGGTGTCAGGGGGTCAGGGCCTGGATGCGGGCGGCGGCGACGGCGTGCCGGGCCAGCACGTCCTCGGTCCCTGGCAGGACCAGTGCGCCGTCGCGGACGATCACCCGCCCGGCGACCACCGTGTGCCGCGCCGAGACGGGGCCGCACCGCAGCCAGGCCTCGACCGGGTCGGTCAGCGCGCCGGCGAACGCGACGCCCTCCTGCGGCCAGCACACCAGGTCGGCCACGGCCCCGGCGGACAGCTGCCCGATCTCGCCGGTCCGGCCGAGGCAGGCCGCGCCGCCGCGGGTCGCCATGTCCAGCACGTCCCGAGCGGTCATCCCGGACGGCCCGCGGCGCTGCCGGCCGAGCAGCAGCGCCGCCCGCGCCTCGACCCACAGCGAGGCGCTGTCGGCCGAGGACGACCCGTCGCAGCCGAGTCCGACCGGGCTCCCGGCCGCGCGCAGCTCCCGCACGGGCGCGAACCCGCCGCCGGCCAGCAGCATGTTGGAGCTGGGGCAGTGTGCCACGCCCACCCCGGCCGCTCCCAGCCGCTGCGCCTCGGCGGTGCTCGGGTAGACGCAATGCGCCACCCAGGAGCGGCCGGTCAGCCATCCGACCTCAGCGAACTGCTCGACCGGGCGGCGGCCGAACGTCTCCAGGCAGTAGCGGTCCTCGTCCGGGTCCTCGGCCAGGTGGGTGTGCAGCCGGACGTCGAGCCGCTCAGCCAGCTCGGCCGTCTGCCGCATCAGTTCCGGGGTCACGCTGAACGGGGAACAAGGGGCCAGCGCGATCCGCACCATCGCCCCCCAGGACGGGTCATGATGCGCGGCGATCAGCCGCTCGCTGTCGGCCAGCACCTCGTCGTCGTCCTGCACCACCGACGGCGGCGGCAGCCCGCCGCCGGCCTGCGACGAGATGGTCATCGACCCCCGGGTCGGATGGAACCGCAGGCCGACCTCCCGCGCGGCCGCGATCTCGGCGGACCACAGGTCGCCGCCGCCGCGCGGGGCCACATACAGGTGGTCGGTGCTGGTGGTGCAGCCGCCCAGGGCCAGCTCCGCCAGGCCAACCCAGGCCGAGAGGTAGGCCGATTCCTCATCCAGCCGCGCCCAGAGCGGGTACAGCCCGGACAGCCACGGGAACAGCCCGCTGCTCACGACCGGCGCATAGGACCGGGTCAGGTTCTGGTACAGGTGGTGGTGCGTGTTGACCAGCCCCGGCGTGACGAGGCAGCCGGTGGCGTCCAGGATCTCCCGGGCCGGCGGCGGCGGGTCCGCGGCCGCTCCCACCGCGCTGACCAGGCCGCCGGTGATCGCCACCCAGCCGCCGGGCAGTTCCCGGCGGCCGTCGTCGCAGGCGGCCACCAGCCTGGCGCCGGACACGAGCAGGTCGGCGGCTTCCGGTCCGGGCGGCTGAGGAGTCGTCATCATGAGGTCACCAGTCGTGATCGGGGTCGCCGGGCGGGGCATCCGGGCGCAGCACGGTTCCCTCGATCAGCCCGTACGGGCGGTCGGCCGCGTGGAACACGGTGCCGGGATTGTCCAGCCCGAACGGGCTGAGGTCCACCAGGTAGTGGTGCTTGTTGGGCAGCGACAGCCGCACCTCGCAGGCCTCCGGGCAGGCGGCGAGCACCGCCTCCCCCATCGCGTACAGGGTCTGCTGCAATGACTTGCTGTAGGTGAGGGCGAACGCCTCCCGCAGCGCCCCGGCCGCGGCGGCGAACGAGCCGTCCCAGTCCGGCGGCGGGACCGCAAACCGCCAGCGGGCGTCCACCACGGTGGCGAGGATCCGGTCGCTCGCCGGGGCCAGGGTGGTGTACTCCTCCCGCAGGAAGTCCTGGAACTCCGACCCGGTCGACTTCAGCAGCACCAGGTCCCCGGTGCCGGCGGCGACCTCGCTCCCCCCGCCGGCCTGAACCATCACGCTGGCGATCCGGGTGCCGGACTGCCGTTCGAAGGAATGCGGGTGGGGAGCGCCCGCAGCGTCAAGGCGGCGCCAGCCGTGCTGCTCGACCCGGACCCGGGCCCGCTGCACCGGCGCGGCGCTCACGAAATGCCGGCCGAGCCGCTGGCCGAACTCCTCGGCCGGGAGCGGCGCCTGCTGCCGCGCCAG
>DASQSC010000312.1:0-3985 GCA_035642555.1 Streptosporangiaceae bacterium
GCGCCGGGCGGTTCCGGCAGGCGGCAGGCCACGATCTCGCCGCCGGCCTCGATCTCCGCCTCCCAGCCGGCCCCGGCGGGCCGGCAGGCGGTCACCGGCCCGGACAGCACCAGCCCGCGGCGGGGATCGGCGCCGGGCATCACCCGTTCCGGATGCACCCCGGCGACCGTCTGAGTGCCCGCCCCGGCGGGAGCCAGGTCACCCACGGCGGGCACCGGCACGAAGCCGCGGTAGCCGACCAGTTCGGCGACCCGGCGGGTGGCCGGCCTGAGCACCACCTCGGCCGGGGAGCCGTCCTGGACGATCCGGCCCCCGTCGAGCACGGCCAGCCGGTCTGCGAAAGCCTGTGCCTCGGCCAGTTCGTGCGCGACCAGCACCGCGGGCACCGCCCGCGCCGCTGCCAGCTCCCGGACCAGCGCCGTGAGGGCCCGGCGCAGGCCCGCGTCCAGGCCGGTGTACGGCTCGTCGAGCAGCAGCGCCTGGCACCGGGCGAGCAGCAGCCGGCCGAGCGCGACCCGGTGCGCCTGGCCGCCCGACAGCGTGGCCGGCCGGTCATCGAGCAGCCCGGCCAGCCCCAGCTCCGCTGCCAGCCCCTGGGTGACCGCGGAGCCGCTTTCCCCGGGCAGCCCGTGATGCTCCGCCGGGCCGGCCGGCCGTGGCCGGCCGCCACCAGCCCGGCCCGTTCCATATTCGAGGTTCTGCCGTACGGTCAGGTGCGGGAACAGCGCGGGGTCCTGCCGCAGCAGCCCGATCCCCCGCCGCCACGGCGGCACGGCACGGCGCGGCGGCGAGGATTGGGTGAGCACCCGGCCGGCCAGGGCGACTCGTCCCCGGCGGGGCGGCACCAGCCCGGCGATCGCCTCCAGCGTGGTGGTCTTCCCGGCGCCCGACGGGCCGAACAGCGCGAGCCGCTCCCCCGGCGCCACCTGGAAGCTGGCGGCGACGGCGAAATCCCGGCGGTCAACCTCGACGTCGACGTCGAGCACGGGCACTCCAGACGTAGGCGGCCAGCGGCAGCGGCAGGGCGATGACCAGCAGGACGAGCGCGAACGGCAGCGCCGACGGCAGCCCGGTCTCCTGCAGTTGGGTCCAGATCTGCAACGGTAGCCCGTAGGGGTGGTAGGCGACGATGATGACCGCGCCGAACGCCCCCATGGCCCGGGCCCAGGCCACCGCCAGCGCCATGGCAAGGCCGGGGGCGGCGAGCGGGAGCGTCACCCGGCGCGCCACCCGGGCGGGCGGGTCGCCGAGCAGCGCGGCCTGCTGCTCCAGCCGCGGGTCCACCGCGCTGATCGCGGCCTGCGCGCCGAGCACGTAGTACGGCGCGGACTCGTACACCTGGGCGATGACCAGCGCCAGGAAGGTGTTGGTGGCCGACAGGTGGAGCGTGCCGAGCGCCTGCCCGATGGGCGTGTACGGGCCGACCATGAACACCAGCAGCAGCCCGATCACCAGCGGCGGCAGCAGCAGGCTGGTGAGGACCCCGGCCTCCCACACCCGGGGCCACGGCAGCCTGCCCCTGGCCAGCAGCCAGCCGAGCGGCGTGCCCAGGACCACCAGCACCGCCAGCGTGACCCCGCCCGACTCCAGCGACACCACCAGCGGCGTGAGCGCGCCCGGCTGGCGCAGCGCCTGCCACGCCGCCCCCCACGACAGGTGGAAGAGCAGCGTGATGACCGGCCCGAGCAGGATGATCCAGACGGCCGCCGCGCCGGCCAGGGATGCGGCCGCGGAGACCGAACGGGCCCCGCGGACAGCCGTCGCCGCGGGCCGGACGCCCTCCTCCGCAGCTGCCGGCCAGGCCACTACTGGCCCAGTTCCTGCCTGACCTTGGCAGGCAGCGCCGACTGGCTGCCGAACACCTGGGGCGTCAGCAGCTTGTACCCGCCCTGCTTGTGCAGGGCCAGCCCGGCCGGGGACAGCACGTAGGCAACGAACGCGCCCGCCGCGGCCTGGCCCGTCTTCCCGATCACGGTGATGTCCACGGTGAGCGGCTTGCCCTGCGCCAGCATGCCGTTCGCGAGCTTGAACGACGCGGTGCCGTAGTGAGACTTCTGCGCCGGGTCGCCCAGGTTGATGCTGGCCGGGAGCGCGATGTAGGGCAGGTGCAGCTGGACGGCCTGCGACAGGTAGGCGCTGGCCGCGTCAAGCTGGCCGGCCTGCAGCCGCGGCTCCAGCGCGGCCTCATCGAAGATAGTTTGCGAGTCCGCCGAGCTGGGCGTGCCGTGGATGATCTTGTCCAGCGCGGACGCCGGCAGGTGGTACTGGCGCTGGGCGAGCATGAGCATCAGGATGAACGCCTGCCCCTGCGGGTCCACGTTCGGGTCGGTGCGGCCGAGCCTGAACCCCGGCTGCTGCATGAGCGCGAACAGGTCCGCGAGCGGCTTCTTGCCGCTGGCGATCGCCTTGAACTGGCTCGCGTACCTGCTCCGGGGGTTGTAGGCGACCACGATCGGGCTGGCTGCGAACTGGACGTACCAGGACGTGTACTTCGGCTCCAGCGCCTCGATCGGCTTGCCGCCGATGCTCTCGAACACGTTCGGGGTGATCTCGCCGGAGGAGATCTCCTTGGACAGCGCCAGCGACGGCCCGGCCCGGCCCACGTACTTGCCGCTCCCCGCCTTGGCGAAGGCGGGCCCGATCACCTTCTCGTTCAGGTTGGTCAGCGAGGCCGCGTAGGCGACGTCCGCCGTCCCTTGCTGGCTGCCGGACGAGTCACCGCCGGACGCGGACCCGCCGGAGGGCCCGCCGCCGCACGCGGTGACCACCAGCCCGGCGCAGGCGAGCAACGCCGCGGCATACCGCCGCGTCCTGCGGCCGCCCAGGGTGCAGCGGGTGCTCCTGCTCCGAATGCCCGCCATGCGACGAACTTAGCTACTGCTAGTTGCGCAGCGCAAGAGAACACGACAAGCACCCAGAGTTTCCTGAAGGTCACCTCAAGGTCTGCCGCCACGAATACCCGCCAGGCCGATCCGGGCCCTACGATGGTCTACGCCGCCGCGTAGACATGACGAATCAGGCTGAGGACGGGCGAATGGGCAAGGCAACCAGGCTGAAGCGGGAGAACGCCCGGGAGCGGATCGCGACCCAGCGGGCTGCCGCCAGGCGGGCGGAGGTGCGCCGCCGCGCGTTCCTCATCGTCGGCAGCATCGTGGTCGTGGTCGCGGTCATCGGCGCGCTCATCGGCATCAAGCTGGCCAGCGGCGGGCCACCGAAGCCGCAGGCGGGATCCGCGACCGGGACCGTCCTGCCGGCCAGCGTGACCGGCAACGTGACCGGGGTCCCGGTGAGCACGCTGAACGCGATCGGCCCCGGGTCGGTCGCCCAGAACATCGGGCAGTCGATCAAGCCGATCAGCGGGCCCGCCCTCACCTCCGGCGGCAAGCCCGAGATGCTCTACATCGGCGCGGAGTTCTGCCCGTACTGCGCCGCCATGCGGTGGTCGATGGCGGTGGCGCTGAGCCGGTTCGGCACCCTGTCGACGCCGCTGCACGGCATTCACTCGTCGGCCAGCGACGCCTACCCGAACACCGCCACGCTGACGTTCTACAAGACCGGCTTCACGAGCAAGTACCTGACCTTCACCCCGATCGAGAACGAGAAGGTCGACAAGTCCCCGCTGCAGAGCGTCACCCCCGCGCAGCACGCGCTGTGGCAGAAGTACGACGCGAACTCCTACCCGTTCATCGACATCGGCGGCAAGTACGTGGTCACCGTGACCTACAGCCCGCAGGTGCTGGGCGGCAAGACCTGGAGCCAGATCGCGTCCGCGATGCATGACCCGTCCTCGCCCGTGGCCCAGGCGGTGAACGGCTCGGCCAACTACCTGACCGCCGCCATCTGCCGGACGACGAGCAACGCCCCGGCCAGCGTCTGCCAGTCCCCGGCGATCATCAAGCTGCAGGGGCACCTCTGATGAAGGGCACCCGCGGCGGCAGGCCGGACGCTCAGCCGGTTGCCACCGCCAGACGGCAGCCCAGTGCCC